>JABDAV010000050.1:3264-25856 GCA_013289015.1 Bacteroidota bacterium
GTTTTACAATCATTTTTATTTTGGGTGATGGTGGGTTGCACAAAACCGCAAACACATTATCCTTCAAACGATATAAACATCACTACAAATAATAATACTGATTCTCTAATGAACGATACTGTAAAAAAAATTAGCTGGCTTGCTTTAGGTGATTCTTATACTATTGGTCAATCAGTAAATGAGGATGAACGTTATCCTGCGCAAACAGTTGGCTTATTAAAGAATGATACTATAAATGTTCAAACATTGCAATACATTGCCACAACCGGGTGGACAACTTTGAATTTATTAGATGGAATTGAAGCGCAAAACCCGCAAGGCCCGTTTGATATTGTTACGTTATTAATTGGCGTAAATGATCAATACCAGCATTTTGATACCGGCAGTTACAGGAAAAATTTTACTGCGTGTTTACAACAAGCCATTGCATTATCAGGTAACAAAAAAGATCATGTATTTGTGCTTTCCATTCCTGATTACAGCCTTACTCCATTTGCGGCAAGCGGCGATACGGCCAAAATAAGAAAAGAGCTTGATGAATTTAATGCCATCAATAAAGCCATCACTTTGTCATACAATATTTCTTATACAGATATTACGCCGCTAACACGCGAAGCAAAATATGATGCTTCTTTAATTGCAAATGATGGTTTGCATCCTTCAGGAAAAGAATATGAAAAATGGGCGGCATTACTTGCACCGGAAATTAAAAAGTTTCTAAAATGATGTGAGCGTTAATATTATCAATATAGATTTGTCTGAAATTGATTTTATTGAAAACAAACACACTGCAAAAACTGAAGCCATATTTACTGCTTGCGCTTGTGTTGTTTATTGCTTACCTGCCTTTATCAACATTTTATTTTGGAATGAAGAACGATGAAACAATAAGTTCTTATCATTGAACATTGGTAACTGATTATTTCTTGTATAAAATTGTTTTACCAAAGTATTTATTAACGTGAATAAAAGGATTTGAATTGTCAGATTCTTTTTTAAATGGCTCTATTGAAGAAGGCCAATCCTTATAATAAGAAACATGACAGGTATCAGAAGTACAGCTCCTGATTGATTTAAATCTTTCTATAGCTTCTTTATTAAAATAATACGCTGTGCCGCTCATAACATCTTTTGATACAGAAATGAAGTTGTTTGATGTAAATATAAAAATAAAAAAAAGCATAGTTAAATGGTTATTTACCTGATCCTGACTAATGAAAGAGAATATTTTGTTTTGGAAACGGAATGATTGATATTTTTTCAAAAGCAGGAAAAGAAATATAAAAAAGAGATGTGCACCAACAAAGAATACAAGTGTTGTTACCCGTGGGAAGGGAAGTGAAGATTCAAAATAAAACAGCGGGAAATAAATAGTTGCACATAAAAAAATGAGGCTAATAAAAGCAATCAATAGTTTTTGCGTTGAAATAAATTTAAACGATGTTCTAATTCTTCGCAGCAATAATAATTCTATTAAAACAACTGCGAAAATATTTGACGGATTTACAAGCCATAACAAAAAGTAATAGCAAACTGCACGTAATGAATAAAAAACAGCCGTGATTAAACCCGGATGATAATTGTGTTGATCATTTTGCACCCTGTTATTATTTCCAGGACTTAAAAAAACAATGATTGCTGCACAGAACACAACTAAAATTGCAATCAGAATAATTTTTTTGTTTTTATTTTTTGCGTAAATAAACAGAAACCCGGTAAGTGTAATAATTAAAACCGGTGAAATAATTTCTGCTGTTCCCGGCAAAGCCAAACAACAAAATAATAGCATGAAACCATACAGAAAAGATGGTTTATACATATAACGTATAGCAGCGCCAAGCATTGTAAAAAAAAGAATAGCGGCGAGTTGGTAGCATATGGTTGAAGACATCCAATATAAGCCTTCAAACAGACTGCGCATATTAATTATATGAAGCGCAGTGTAAACAAGCGTAATTAAAAGTATTTCATTTTTTTGTAAATAAGTGGATAGTAAAGCTGAATAAAAAAAATAAGCGGCACATATAAGTGCCGTTATAATTGCAACAGGAAAAATTTTAAATATCCATATTTTATTATTGGGAAGTGTATTAAAAAAACTCATTAAGACATTTGAAAAATACCTGCCGGAAACCGTTTGATAAAATATTGTACTGCACCTAATCTTCCGAAATTATGTATTGTGTTTGCACTCCAGAAATCGTCTATTGATGGTTGATTAAAAAAAGATATAACTACAAAAGGCACTAAAAAAATTATAAGTAGAAATATTTTTAACCTCATTAAAAAATTGGCTGATGATGAAGGTATTATTTTGGTGCAATAACTATTAAACAGGAATCAGTATACAAAAAGTAAACGTCGCTGCCTGTAAAGTAAGTTTTATAATTTATATTATTCACTAAGGAGAGATCGTTACTATACTTAACCGGGTAATTTTTATGCAAAGGCAAGTCTTTATCTGATGTTGATAGCTGAACAACAGTATCAGCCGTTCTCTTATTTTTAAGCCAGTTTATTCCTTCGGTAAACCCACTTCTGAATATCAAAGCTCCGAAGTTTTCCTGCGGAACATTTAAGGCATAAATTGTGTTTTTATTTTTTAATGAATTTACTGCTTTAATAGTTGTTTTAACAACTGATCCTGCAAAGCTGTATTGTTTTGAATGAAGGAATAATATCCAAATATTAGTTACACAAATAAATAATAGCATTACGGTTTTGGACAAAGACGTCAATTGTAAAACTAAAACTGAAATGATCATGCATATAAAAAATGATGGAAGATACAGGAACCGGCCGCCTTCTACACCTTTTGTGTCTATGCTTAATGCAAGGTATGGCAACAAAGAAATTACCCATAAAAGCAATAACATCAAAATTATTATTCTTTTTTTAATACTTTTAATTTTAATAATCCAGAATGTGATTATCACAGTTAAAATAACAAATCCTGTTGTCAGCAAAAATTCTTTTCCAGATGGTGGAAGCCAGCTTCTTATTGCAAGTCTTATAAAGCTCCCTATTATAAATGGTATAGTTATATTTTTTTCAGAACCAGTATTATAGTAATTACTTCCCAAGCCCATAAAATAAAACCGGCAGCAACAGTAAACTATAAAAGCAACTGCAAGTACAAACAGAAATTTTAGTTCAATTTTCCATTTTGATTTTTTCTCTTGTATATCTGAAAATGATATTATAAAAAAGATCGCGGGCAATATCAAAGTTGATTCATAACTAAGCCAGGATAGAAAACAAAAAAGTATGCAGAATAAAAAATTAATGCCTGTTTTCCGACAAAAATAAAAATGAAGAGCGGGTAAAAAGAAAAGCATTCCTAACATAGCAGAACGTCCAAGAATCCAGAAAACCGATTCATCGTGATTCATATAAATCCAAAACAAAACCCCAACTGTAAATGCAAAAAGATTTATATCTGTTTCCGGCAGGTATTTTTTAATAAACAACTTTGCTGTTATAAAAACAAGAACGGAATTTACAATGTGAAGTGTAAGATTGGTAAGATGATAACCGCATGCCTGTTTGCCATATAACCGGTAATCAAGCATCATACTTAAATCACAGATTGGCCTGAATGAATTATGTTGTAACAAAATTCCATCCCTGCTTAGTGGAATGTGCACCATATCATCATTCTGAAAATAAAGCAGCCACGGATTATATAGAAGCAAAGCAATTGCCGCAACAACAATCAAAACAAAATATAAAATATGTTTTTGCTTTATCATGTTTATTTCATACTTCCACAACTTCAGTCTTGCTGAGATAATCGTGGAGCGGTTTATCGAGAAAAGGGATAAAAAAACAATCAATAATAGTTAAGCGAATAACACTGCGCACAAGTATCTGCCAGAATGCAGGCTTGCCGCCTTTTTTATTTACAACTTTGGTAAAGGTTAACCATTTTGCAGGCGAACGTTTAAATAGTGTTTCAAATAAAGTATAATACACAAACATCATTACCCAAAACCAAACATAAAAAGGCTCGTATGTGTAATGCCAGTACATTGCCTGGAAATCCCACCAGTTGTTAAAAGCATAAGTAAGCCCGAAAATGAGTAACGTGTCAATCACAAAATTGATCACGCGTGTACCAAAACCAGCCCTTTTCATGCTGCAAGATTAGCGCATCAGGTACATCTTTCCATAACCTTTATTGAAATATTTATCTGTGTTTACTACAGAACCATCCTGGCCATAAGTGGGAAATTTATCCAACGCCTTACCGTTGAGATTTGTAAGCACACGATACAAATAAACACCATTTGCAAGCTGTTGTCCATAGTCATCTTTGCCATCCCATTTATAGTCCGTTATATTGCGGCCAATATGCAGCGTACCCAATTGTTCCTTTGTTATCTCTCTCACAATTTTACCGGTGATGGTTAGTATTTCTATGCGGATATTTTGCGGCACTTCGCTCCCGGTTATTGTAAACACAAAAGCAGTTGATGTTGTAAACGGATTTGGATAGTTGAACATATTTGTGATCATTGGTTTGTTATATACTTCAAACGAAACCATATAATCAACATTGCCTGCGCTGTTGTTTGATTTATCTTTTCCATGAACGATCAGTTCATACGTGCCATCATCAGTTAAGTAAGGCGTAAAATCAACCGATGCAACATTATCATTGCCTGAAGTTGGTGGTGTGAATATCAATGTGTCGGTATTAAAATAGAATGGCTTTAAAGTGCCGTCAGGATAACGCAACTGAACTGTTACAAGCGAAGTATCATCCAGCAATAAATAATTAGATTCATCTTTCAGCTTGATGAGCACATGTGGTTTTGCTGCAACAATATCTTCATTTAAAATATGAACGCCATCAAATGTAACATCAAGTGTTGGTTTATAATTATCAGCATTCACTGCAAAGTTATGATACATGAAATTATTGAAGTGCGTTTGTTCCGGCTGATCATTGCTTGGATTAACATCAAGATATAAATTATTCAATCCGCTTAAAGTTGTAGTAGCAATGTTGGTCATTATTACTGCTGTATCTCCTGCATTCAATGCTTTCAATTTTTTCATTGGAATGTTTGTTGCCACATTACTTGCATCAAACACTGTAAGATTAACGGCAATACTATCTGCAAAAGGCACTTCACTCACATTCTTAAATGCGATAGCGAGACTATCTGTTTGACCTATTGCAACAGTATCTTTAAAATTGTAGAGAATGTTTGGTGCAAGTGCTCCTTCAGGAACCGGATCATATAAAATTCTCCACCAACGTAATTGATACGGCGTAAGATTTATACTATCTGCATTGCGCATACGTAATTGTAAATATGGATATTGCTTAACGCTTACACTACTGATATCAAAGTTTTGTTGTGACGTATTTAAGGTGTACAACTTTGTTTGATTACCCGCACTATCAACACCAAGCACATCAACTGTTGGCTGATCACCTGCTTTTGCATCTACACTATAGCCATTCCATAATACTTTATGCCATGCCTTTGCCGGACCAAATTTTGGTGAAGTGATAAAGCCAAGTGTGTCAGATGAATTAATCACGCGTCTATAGTTAATCATGTCCTGAAGACCTTGTGAGAAAGCCCATTCAGGTATGTATGATGCAGTATTTTTTTGATAATTGAATATCCATGTTCTTTGCGATGTGAAAGAATCTAATAACGCAAAACCATCTTGCTTAAGCCTGTCGTAAAAAGTATTACCAATGCCATACACATTTTGATCGGCTTGCCAAAGAGCTGCTGATTGATCGAATGGCGAATTGTAAATAAGACGAACTGTAACAATTAAACCGTTTGGAATCCAATCCATAAAATCGCGCATTTTGCGGCGATTAGTTGTATCAAGATATGAGAACTCAAAATTGTATTGGCTTCCGGTATGCGCGCATGCTATGTTATAACTACCCATAAAACCGCCATAACTGCCGCTGCCATTGGTTGAAGGAAAAGCCTGGTTATAATATGGCTTTAATGTAACAGGATCAAACAAATTGAATATAACGGAACTGCCGAGACAAGCAGAAGATGTAACAGTAACATTATTTATTTTAACCTGGAAGTCTGCATCGTCTGTGAAATAAGGAAACACAGCGTTGTAAATATTCATCACCGTGTTAATGCCTGAATACGTCCATTTCCGGCTAAAACTATCAATATAAATTCTGTCGCCCGTCGATTCCAGATGTTGATACAAATGAGATTGATTGTATCCAAATCCTGTATTGGGCAAATACACGAAACTTGAACTATTCCATATATAATTTCCATCTGTTGGCACAGGTGCAACACGCCAGTAATAAACAGTACTGTCTGTGAATGGGATATTTGAAGTAAACTCAAGCACACCGCCAACTGAATTTAATGTTTGTGTTGTTTTAAGTGATGAGTTGAATAGTTCTGTTGTATCCATTTCCATCGTATAACCACGCAGCGGAATTATAGGATTGGCAGTAGAAGCATACAGCTTAATGTTGCTTTTATTTACAATGGAAAAATTATAAGGATAAACTGGTGTAAGCTCATCTTCATAAATGTAAAATATTTTGGAAACGGAGTTATTCAGTTCACTCAGTTCATCATATTTATGATCATTATCAATAGTAACTGTTAAAGAGTTCTGGCCCTTGTCACGCGAAGAAATGATCGGCACTGTTATTTCAACAGAATCTTCATACCGCACCGATTTTATTTTCTGTGAGAACAATATGCCCGAGCTGCCGTCAGGATATGTTCTTGTTATCAATACAGAAACAGAATCGCCTGTTGCTTTACCGATATTGTAGAAGTAACATTTTATTTTAAAGTTGTTATCAGCAGAAGAAATAAAGGTTGGTGTTATAACAACGCCGGGCGCTTCCACTGTAAAATCCGGCTTTGCAAATGAATTCATTTTTAAAGCCGGGTCTCCATGCAAAACATTTTCTTCCGCATGAAGTGTGCCTGCATAATCGCCGGTATTGGCAAAAAGATAAGCCAGTGCATCTTTTGTATTATAAGAAACAGGCGCTCCGTAATTTGTGCGGCAGAATGAATTATAGAACTCATAATTATACAGGTCCAGATACGATTCTATACCGTAATGCGTACTGGCTATATATGCAATGCTGCCCCTGTTTGGTGCAAACACCCAGGCTTCAGATAATGAATTTAATGTGGTAAACCTGGCTGTATCAAAAGAAAATATATTGCCGGCATCACAGCCATTTACAATAAACACAGGGTACTTTCCGGGGTTATTGTAATTCTGCGGAAGGTTAAGGTTATAATCAAGTATGGATGCGGATGAGTGTCCGAAATAATTTAAAAGGCTGATGCCTGTACTGAACAAGCTCGCCATTAAAACATCCTCTACATCAGCGCCAACGGTGCTTGTAGTTTTATTGAAGGTATTAACATTTGCACCATACAAAGTATCAACAGCAATGGTTCTGTAACTGTTCATGTCAGCGCTCAAAGTTGCATTTAATCCTGCATCATCAGCGCCGATCACATGTATCATGTTCTTCATCCATGCTTTATTGGCTATGGTTTGTGTGGCATTCTGTTGTGCACCTTCATATTCTTTTATTTTGGAAAGATAGATTAGTACTTCATTCTGGCTTACAGCAGATAATCTTCCAATTGGTGTTGCGGGAACAGGATTAAGATCGTTTGATGAAAGCAGGTTGTCAGATGCAGGCCAGCCAAAAGTCGGAACAAGATTAAGCACGTCGGCATAAGGCGATGATTGGTTCATCCTGTATTGATCATACGTTACTGCCTTGCCTACAAGAAATACAAATTTTGGTGTAACAGAAAAAGTGTTGCGCGCGTAGCGTAAAAAATTTTTTACTGACAAGGGATGCTGTTTAATGCCATATCCAAACTGATCAACCAACTGATCAATATCATATATCTTAACATTATAACCGCCGCCCGCATTGCTGTTGCGATAAGATGCATACTGTTGCACCGCGCCGTTTGCATCGGTGCCGATCAATATTTTATTTGAAATGATGAGGTAGTCGCCCTGGTTTGAAGTGGTTGCATAATTTATAAAGTTGCGTTGCGTAAATGATGTTACTGCTGTTGGCGCATCCTCACCTACTAACACAAGATTACGGTCTGAAGATGATGGCGGCAATACAAATTGCAAAGTGCCTGCAATGCTTGAATTGGCTGCATATCTTTTGTTATTGGTGAGATCATACAGCATTGCATTGGGAGTTGCGAAATTGGTGATCTTTAAATAATTGCCTTGTGCAGTGGCAGGCAACTGAAATGCAAATCTTGCTGTTCCATCAAAAACAAATTGGCGCGCATAACTCAAATCAATATAACCAACCGTAATATGATCATTGATCAAATTATTAATATCAGAAACAGTGAATGTTGTGTTGAATGTGCTGATAAGACTGTTGCTTACGCTGCCGCTTAACACACCCGCATTCATATTAATGATAGTGTTATCGCTTATAACAGTTGATCCGTTTACGGCAACTGTTATCGTTCTGCTGGCGCCATTAACTATTGAAGTTCCGGCTACAGAAACATTTAATTGTGGCGTTATGGAGGAATTGGTGGCAGCATATAAATTTCCTGCATTAACTTTTAAAGGTACATTCGGATAAAAATCTCCGCTGCACCACCATTCGCCCATATCATACGTTGAAGAATATACATTGGTGCCGTAATAACCGGCACGACCGGGATTGATCGTCTTCTGAAAATCGTTGCGGTAATGATAAACAAAATATGGTTCTGCAGGCAGTGTATTGCCGCTTACATTATTTGCATCATCTGTTATTCTTAAATTATTACCGGCGTTCACCGTTAAAAAGTAAGCTGCCGTATCTGTTTGCAAGCTCAGATCAGTTGAAAGCTGGTTGGTTGGATCTTTATATAAATTCCTGTCGGGCAATCCATCATTCTTTTCGCCATAAAATTCTATATAACCATTGGCAGGCAAAATACCTGTTGCAACGGTTGTGTATATCGCTACTTCTTTTCCATTGCGCCACAACTGCAATTGTTCAACAGGCGTGCTTTGTAAAGCAAGCGGTAAATTATTTTGATTGATGCGATACAATCCTGTTGTACCTATTTTAAACTTGTAATAGGTTTTGGAATAATCTATCCATTCGTTGTAATACTGTTGCGCAACAGCACTGCAACTAACAATAGCAAAGAATAATATCAACAAATATCTTCTCATGGCACAGGATAACTGCCTTTTACTTTTTTAGGTGGCTCCGGTTTGTCTAACTGCGGAAAGGAACCTTTGCCTGTTTTTTCTTTATTTTCTTTTTTGCCTAAATCTATTGTTAATGAAAATATATGAGAATACAAAGGGTTGCTTTGATTGGCAAGATTTGTATATGCATAATCTATCGCTACATTTCCCACCTTAAACCCTGCGCCAATCGATGGCTGAAATATCCATACACGTTTCTGGTTCAATGTATCTCCGTCTGCCAATGCTCTTTGAAAATTTTGTGCACCCGCTCTTACAAAAACAACATTTGCAATATTGGCTTCAACACCAAATTTAGGATCAATGCTCACTGGATCTGAACTGATAAGCGTATTGCGTTTACCATCAAACGTTACATCAAAATCTGCTTCGGCAAGTAAGTGCAATTTATCAGAGAGCATAAAATTATATCCTATCGCAGGCACCAATCTTGGCGAAGTAAGCTCAGTTGATTTTATGGGAATATCGTTATCAGTTAAATACAAAATTTGTTTCTCCGCATCAGTAAAAGAAAAACTCCATGCATTGAAAGTAGTTGTAATATCTCTTGCAGTAATACCAAAACGCACCGTTGAAGTACGATATAAAAATCCTGCATCAAAACCAAAACCCCAGGCTTGCGCAAAATGCCCAACATTGCGATAAATAATTTTTGTGTTGACACCCCAGCTTATTTGCGCTTCATCATCATCTTTTATTACCTGGGCATAAGAAATTAAAAAAGCATAATCTGCTGAAGAAAAACTTTGAATGTTATTATAATTAAGCGAACCATCCGGTTCAACCAGGAATAAAGTATTAGGAATATCGTCAACGCCAAATCTTAATAAAGAAAACCCCAGTGTGCGGTAACTGCCGGCAACCGGTATAGCGGCTGAGAGGTAATCATACTTTCCTATGCCTGCAAAATAATCTGCATGCATCATGGAAATATTGGGATGGTCAATAACATTTACAAGCCCGGCCGGATTCCAGTAACCTGCATTACCATCTTCTGAACTGGCAACCTGTGCGCCGCCCATTGCAAGGCCACGTGCACCCGCACCAATATTTAAAAATTCATTGGAATATTTACGGAATTGGGCAGAAACGCCAATTGCGCAGCAGGTAAACAACATCAGCATAATCAGCCGGCCACAAATTTTCATCGCGCAATAATAGTAGTCTTTACAGGCGGGCAAGATACAGCTTTTAGTTTATTAGCCTAATACGAAAAACAGTAGGTTTTATTTTGAGAAAAGGGGTTTTTCTATTGATCGTATATTAAATCAACCTGGTGGCGGAGTTTTTTTAATATAGACACCTGAGAGCTAAATGAAAGTAAAAATTGAAAGGCATCTTTTTACTACCGGTCTATATGATGATAGATGTATACCTGCAGGGCTGTGTTGATCATTTTATTCATTAGTTGCCTGTCTCCTGTTTACCGGTAGCTTATTTTTACGAAAAATACTCGATATAAACTCGATATTTCTTCGATCAATCGGATCGAAGTTATATCGAAGAAATGATAACACTGGTATTATGTCTTATACTAAAAAAACTTTACAGGTTAGAATGATACTGCTGAATGGGCTTTATCCAGGCAACGGGTTTACAAAGCGGAGAAGATTGTTGAAAAGATAATGGCGAAACATCTTTTTTGTTTTATCTCTTAAAAAAACTCCGCCAACGGGTTAAATCAATATTTTTATAATCCATCATTGTTTAAAAATCTTATATGAAGCGAAATCTTCTCTGCATAATTGCTGCCTTAAGTTTCCTGTTTAATATAGAATACACTTATGCGCAAACCAATAATGTAACAGATACATTGCAAAGAAAATGGTGGAAAGAAGCCATCATTTACCAGATCTATCCGCGCAGTTTTAAAGACGCTGATGGCGATGGCATTGGTGATCTGAAAGGCATTATTTCAAAACTGGATTATATTAAAAGCCTCGGTGTTACTATGGTTTGGTTAAATCCAATTTATAGTTCGCCCAATGATGACAATGGTTATGATGTGAGCGATTACCGCAACATTATGAAAGACTTTGGAACAATGGCCGACTTTGATTCGTTGCTGAAAGGTTTGCATGAACGCGGCATTAAATTCGTGATGGATTTAGTAGTTAATCACAGCAGCGATGAACATGAATGGTTTAAACAGGCAAGCAGTGCGCGCGATAATCCTTACCGCGAATATTATCATTGGTGGAATGCAGAAGACGGCAAGCCGCCTTACCGTTACAGTTTGTTTGATGTAAATCATGATGCATGGAGATACGATTCAATCACTGACTCGTATTACCTGCATTATTTTTCGCACAAGCAACCCGATCTCAACTGGGAAAACCCAAAACTGCGGCAGGAAGTATATGATATCATGAAGTTCTGGGCCGATAAAGGCGTTGATGGCTACAGGCTTGATGCTTTTGGTTTTGCTGCTAAAGACACTACATGGCCGCAATTTCCAAAAGGCTTTGAAAAGCATTTCTCTTTGTATTATTCTATGCAGGGAAACCTGCACGGTTATTTGCAGGAAATGAACAAAGAAGTATTAAGCAAATATGATGTGATGAGTGTGGCTGAAGGCACGGGCAATACATTGGAAGATGCGCACAATATGGTGGATGCAAACCGCCATGAACTAAACCTTGCTTATCCTTTTGAAGGCGTTGATATAGCAAAGCCCGGAGGTTACAGCCTGTTGCAATTTAAAGAAGTGTACAGCAAGTGGGACAGTACATTTGAACATGACGGATGGGAAGCTGTTTTTCTTGCCAACCACGACCAGGCAAGAATGGTAACAAGATTTGGAAACGACAGTGCGCCTTATCGTGAGTTATCATCTAAAATGCTTACTACGTTTATCATGACAATGCGTGGAACTCCGTTTTATTATAACGGTGATGAATTGGGAATGACGAACATCCGTTTTAATTCGATCAACGACTATAAAGATGTTCAAACACGCAACGAATATCAATATGTAAAAAATAATGGCGGCGATACAAATGCATACATCCAACGCAAAGCATTTGAAAGTCGCGATAATGCACGTACGCCTTTTCAATGGAGCAATACTACAAACGCAGGATTTACATCAGGTATGCCATGGATAAAAGTAAATCCAAACTATACAACCATTAATGAAGCGGTTGAAGAAAAAGATCCGAATTCTATATTGAATTATTTCAGGAAAGTGGTGCAGTTAAGAAAAGATAATCTTGTGCTGGTGTATGGAAAATATATATTGTTGGATAAAGACAATCCGAAAGTATATGCATACACAAGAGAAGGCGAAGGTGAAAAGTTGCTGATACTTTTAAATTTTTCAACAACATCATCAACCACTGATATTGGGATGAATATATCCAACGCAAAATTGTTACTCAATAATTATAAAGATGCGCCTTCAAATAATAGAACAGGTTCAACTGTTACATTGCGGCCGTATGAAGCATTGGTGTATAAGCTTTACTGATTGCAATCATTTAATTCACTCACTATAAATTCAACAAAATGCCATTGAAAAAAACAGTATCAGTATTACTTACAGTAATTATCTGCATGCATTGTTTAATTGCAACAGCACAACCATCGCGCTTCAGCGTTCAGCAGTATATAAGCGAAAAAGGCGACACACTTCGTTACAGAATGTTATATCCTGATTATGATACGTTGCGCAAATATCCGCTTGTAATTTTTTTACATGGATCAGGTGAACGCGGCAATGACAACGATGCACAATTAAAATGGGGCGTGCAGGCTTTCGCTACGGATGAAATGATGACGATGTATCCTGCAATTGTTATCGCACCGCAATGCCCGCTCAATCAAAGTTGGTCTAACTTTAGCCGAACCAATACCAGCAGGTCGATGGAGTTGCAATCCACTCCTTCAAAACCGATGGAACTTGTTATTGCGCTTATTCATGACATGATAAAAAAAGCGCCGGTAGATACCAACCGCATTTACATAACCGGGCTTTCAATGGGTGGCTACGGAACCTTTGATGCCATTGAACGTTATCCAAATTTATTTGCAGCAGCAATGCCAGTTTGCGGCGGCGGTGATACCTCAAGAGCTGCATCTATTGCGCATGTTCCAATGTGGATCGTTCATGGTTCTGAAGATGCAGCCGTTAACCCGCTTAATTCTGTTGATATGTTGCAGGCGTTAATGAAAGCAGGCGCGCACCCGGGTTTTTCAATGTATCCTGAAACGGGGCATTTTTCATGGCTTGCAGCGTATAATAACAAGCTTGCTATTGAATGGATGTTCAGGCAGAGAAAATAATGTAATGATAAATTGACGCGATGATGGAAAGCGTGTAAAAAATGCCTGAGATAAACACAGGCATTTTTTATTATCTAAGAAGCTGTTTGAATTGACTACTAAAAATGTTATATGCGATAGAAGTAGAAGCTGCTATGAAAATATACAGCACAAGTGTTGCGACGCAAGGAACGATGCCATTTGTTCAATAGCCGGTAACCAAAATAAATAACTGCTTCTAAACGAATCAATGCTCAACCAGTGAAGCTGTTATTTCATTCAGCTTCTTGACGCGGTCTTTTAAACCGGTTTGAATTTTATTTCTTATCATATTCAAATTCGAAACAACTGCTTCCAGTTCATCCGGCAATACTTCATTAAAAAATTCTTTCAGTCTTCTTGCAAGTGTTGGTGATTTACCATTGGTTGATATAGCAATTTTAATATCGCCTTTTGTAATAACAGAACCTAAATAAAAATCACAGAGCGAAGGTTTATCGGCCGAATTGATCAGTTTGCCTTTTTGCTTTGCGTCGTTGCGGATCTGCTCAGCCAATTCAATATCATTTACTGCGGCAATAATGAGATCGCACTGATCTAAAAACACAGGCTTATAATCAGCATAAATTAATTGCACATTAGGATAGTCAAAAGAAAGTTCTTCTACTTCCGGTTTAAAATAATTCGCCACAATTCTTATTCTTGTGTTGGGTGAATTGGTGAGAACAGTAGTTAACTTTTCCAGACCTACTTCACCTGCACCCACGATCAGCAATCTCAGGTCTTCCAGCTTAAGAAACACAGGGAAGAGATTATTTTTATTATCGCTCATGCTTCATTATTTTATTGTCTCATATACCCGGAGGACAGGAGGATCTTCCTCAATTAAAATTGTCTAAAAAAAAATTAAGAGACTCTCCTATCGTCGGGATATACTTTGACAGCTTGATTAAACGATTTTTTTACGCAACACATAATCACCAAAAGACTCACTCAAATTTTTATTGATTGAAAAATCTTTCAGCAATGTATCAAGGTTGCTAAGTATTTCCGGTTCATCAATATTTTCTTTGTACAATTTATTCAGCCGCTTACCTAACCTGTCACCGCCTAACAAAAGATTATACCTGCCTAAAGCAGTGCCAACAAACCCAATTTCCGCTGCAAAAGGACGGCCGCACCCATTCGGGCAGCCTGTCATTCTCACACTTACAGCTTCATTATTTAAATTGTAGTTACCAAGAATAATTTCGATCTTATCAATAAGCGATGGCAGGTAACGCTGTGCTTCCGCCAATGCAAGCGGACAGGTATTTAAAGCAACACAAGCCACGGCATCGCGGCGAACAGGCGATGCGCTTTGCGTTACATTGGCCACCCCGTATTGCTGAAGAATGGCTTCAATTTCATTTTTATCTTCAGGCTTAATATCGCTTATGATGATGTTTTGATTACAGGTAAAACGAAACTGCGCTTTGCCTGTTTTTGCAATTTCATAAAATGCTTTTTTGAATTGAACCTTCTCACCGTCATACACTCTGCCTGTTTCAACAAAAACGGTATAATAAAAAAGTCCTTCATGATTTTTATGCCAGCCAAACTCATCGTTGCGAATGGTTAATTCATATTTTTTTTCTGCTTGAAATAAAATGCCGCTTCTTGTTTCAACTTCTTTTTTAAACACATCGATGCCAATCCTGTCGACTGTATATTTTAAACGGGCAAACTTCCTGTCTGCTCTGTCGCCGAAATCTCTTTGTGTTGTTGCTATTTCATACACAACTTTCAGCAGATCATCTTTAGCAACAAAACCCAACATAGTTGCCAATCTCGGATACGTTGCAGCATTGCCATGCGTGGTGCCCATTCCGCCGCCTGCACTTACATTAAAGCCAATCAATTTATTGTTTTCAATAATTGCAATAATGCCAATGTCATTTGTAAAAACATCTACATCGTTATAAGGCGGAATAGCAATAGCTATCTTGAACTTTCGTGGAAAATAACGATCCTGGTACAGTTCATCTTTTTCAAGATCAGGAGAAATTTTTTCTTTGTCCAGCCATATCTCGTAATACGCATTTGTTTTAGGCAACAGCAATGCGCTTATTTTTCCTGCATAAGAAAAAACTTCTTCATGTATTGGGCTGAAACGTGGATGCGCGCTCACAACAACATTACGGTTTACATCGCCGCAGGCTGCAATACTGTCAAGTTTTGCTGTATCAAAGTCTTTTATTGTAGGCTTTATGCTATGTTTTAAAATGCCATGCAATTGTACTGTTTGCCTTGTCGTTATTTTTATTACACCGGTTGTGTAGGCATCTGTTACTTCATGCAGAGCCATCCATTGTTTTGCAGAAAGCAAACCACCGGGCAAACGCAAACGGATCATGTAAGAGTATAAGCGTTCTAATTTTTTTTCTGCGCGTTCTTCTCTCCTGTCGCGATCATCTTGCATATACATGCCGTGAAATTTTATCAGCAACTGATCGCTTTCACGTATCTGGCCTGTATGTTCATCCAATAAACTTTCTTTTAAAGTGCCGCGAAGGCCCTTACTTTCTTTCTTTATTTTTTCTGCTGCGGTTTCAGCCATTGTGTTTTATAATTAAACAGTATAATGAAGTTCGGTCCTGACTTTTATTTTGACGGGAGGAGAAATCTCCCTTTTTAATTAAAATCCGGGAGACTTTCCTAACGCCTTTGTGGGGTTCTTAGAAATTATTTAATAAACATCTTTTGCAAATCTTCCTTCTTCTTCAAGTTTGTTCAGATATGTTGTTGCTTCTTCTGTATCAATACCCGCTTCTTTGCTGATGACATCAATGAATGTTGCTTCCACATCTTTTGCCATCGTGTTTTTGCATCCGCAGATATAAACGTATGCGCCACCTTCAATCCAGCTAAACAATTCTTTTGATTGTTGCTGCATGCGATGTTGTACATATAGTTTTTCTTTCTGGTCTCTTGAAAATGCAGTATTGATCTTAGTAAGCGAACCCGTATCAAAAAATGAAAGCAATTCACTTTGATACAGGAAGTCTGAATGAAAATGTTGGTCGCCGAAAAATAACCAGTTCCTTCCCGAAGCACCTTCATCATCTCTATGAAAAATAAATGAACGGAAGGGAGCAATACCTGTTCCCGGCCCGATCATTATCACATCTTTATCCTGTTGCGGCAAACGGAAGTTGTCGTTTGAATTGATATAGAATGTTACTTCATCACCTTCATCCAAACCTGCAAAATGACTGCTGCAAAAGCCATATTTCGTTTTATCATTCACCGAAAATTTATTCCGGCCTACAGTAATATGAATTACATTGTTGCCATGCGCATAAGGCGATGATGAAATGGAATACAATCTTGGCGTGATGGGTTCAAGTATAGCAATAAAATCTTCCAAAGAAACATTGCCCGCAAAAGGATACAGCGCTAAAATATTTTTAAGATCAAGCCTTACAGAAGGTAGTTCTGAGTGTATAAGCTTCGCATATTTTTCAACAATACGCAAAGGCAAATACAGAATATTCAGTTTGAATTTGAACAGGTCAAACAATGTGAATGGTTCATTCTTGTACTCTATTGTTTGATTTTTGTTAGCGCGTAACAAACTGATTATTTCAAGCACGTCTTCATCTGCATTGGGAGGAACAATTCCCAAAGAATCGCCGGGCAAATAATAGATTGCTTCTTCAGTAACAATTTCAATGTGCCATGTTTCTTTTGAAGAACCTTTATCATTTAAATTGATATGCGTTTTTACTGTGCCTTTATAAAAATGTTTACCATTTTTTGCAGCATGTTTTTGTTGTTTAGGTAACAAGGTATTTGCTGCAGTAGGCAAATTGTTTACAACATTATTGATCCATGTATCTGATACAGGATAAAAATCAAGGTCTGATTTTTCTAAAGACAAAATTTGTGTAGCGCCTGATTTTTGCAGGCGTACATCCACATCTTCGCCGGCTTTGCAGAACAGCGGGTAAGAACTATCACCCAGCGCCAATACCGCATATTTCAAATTGGAAAGATCATGTTGCCTGTTGTGCAAATGATCATAGAATTTTTTTGCAGCAGCAGGTGGTTCTCCATCGCCATGCGTGCTCATCACTATATAAAGAATGTTTTCTTTTTCAAGATTTGAAACATTGTATTGGTCTAATGCTTTCAGTGTTACTTTATGTTGTTTGTTCTTTAAAACTGATGCAAGTTTAGAAGCAATCTTTTTTGAATTGCCTGTTTCTGTTCCATACAATACTGAAACAACGAGTTTTTCTGCCGGTACAGCATTTTCATCTGGAACAGGGGGCGCTGTGATCGCATTTTTTTCTGACAAGCCTGCAAGAAAACCACTCATCCATATGATCTCATCTCTCGAAGAATCCTGTATAATGGTTTTAAGTGATCTCAGTTTTTGCTCAGTTAACATGCTCAATATTTTTTTGAATGAAGGATTTTATTTTTAAATAACCGGTTTCAGTTTCCACATTGCGGAAGTAATTTTCAGTTGAATCTGCATGATCATTTTGAAACCAGGAAAATTCTTTATGCAGATTTGCAACTTTTCCCATGATCACAATGGAAGGACTTGAAAAATTTTGATTAGCATGGTTTGAAAAAGATTTAAGCGTGAAAGATTGCACACGTTGGTTTGGCGTAGTTGCCTGCTCAACCACAATAAATGGAATATTTTTTTCTGCGCCTGCATGCAATAAATTTTCTACGATTGACAAAAGATTATTGCTGCTCATATAAAACACCAATGTTTCTTCGAAAGCAGCAAGCTGCTTCCAGTTTTCATCACTAATAATTGAATCTTTATAATAGGTGAGCAATTGTGCACCACGTGAATGATTCCTTGCTGTAAGCGGAACGCCTGTATATGCTGAAGCGCCTGATGCTGCTGTAATACCGGGCACTATCTCATAAGCGATCTCATTGTCGGCAAGCGTTTTTAATTCATCATATATATTTGAAAAGAAAGCAATATCGCCACCTTTTAACCTTACCACTCTTTCGTATAAGCCGGCAAATTTTACCAGCAATGCATTTATATCTTTTTGTTTGTATGATTTTTCGTTACCACCCTGCTTGCCCACATCAACAATGATCGCATTGGGATTTGCATAGCATGCAATTATCTCGTCACCTGCAAGCCTGTCGGTTATAATTACTTCAGCCTGTGACAAAAGGCGGCCACCTTTAACAGTGATCAGATCAGGATTGCCGGGGCCTGAACCGATAAAGTAAACTTTTGACGATGGTCTATTGGTGGTAAGTTGATTTTGCATGTATAAAAATTGAAAAGAATTTTAGAAGAGAAATTACATTTGCGGCGGGCATTCTGTGCCGTTGTATTTAGCAACAACAACACATACATCGCATGGATGTTGTGGTTTGCATTCGTAATGAAGTGTGCGCAGAGAGAACTCGATGATATGAAGTGCTATTTGCCATAAATAAAAAAGCCTTCTTTTGTTGAGAAGGCTTATATTTTTTTGCTTTATTCTTTTACTTATCAGCAAACAATCACCTTCCCCGAAGAGATATGTTACACATACAACAACACATTGAAGAAGGATTAAACATTTGCTTGCTTTGAGACGACAAATATAAACAGCTATTGCTAAAAAAATACAAATCTTTATCAAAGAATTTTTAAAAATTTATAACAAACAGTTGTAAGCAATGAATGTTTGTCATAATATCGCCGCAGCAAACGAATGCTTTTATGATTTTTTTACAACCAAATTAATGTACATTGTTTTAAGCTTTTAAACTTTCTTGTCTTATGAATGAAATCGTTCAATTTTTTCAACACATTTCTTCCCTTACACGTGCGTTGATACTTGCAGGCGGCATTACAATTTTCTGGCTGATAGAAAGCGCCATTCCTTTATTTACTTTCAAATACAATAAATGGAAACATGCAGGCATCAATATATTTTTTACCATTACAACCATTGTCGTAAATTTTGCTTTTGCATTGCTCATCGTTTTAACAAGCGACTGGTGTGTGCAACATCACTTTGGTATTTTACAATGGATAACAACGCCTGTGTGGTTGCAACTGATCATTGGTTTAATGCTGCTTGATCTTATTGGCGCATGGCTGATTCATTACATTGAACATAAAATAAAATGGATGTGGAAGTTTCATATCATCCATCATTCAGATACACATGTTGACACAACTACTGCCAACAGGCATCACCCGGGCGAAAGTGTCTTTCGCGCGGTGTTTACCGTGCTTGCTGTTTTAATTTGCGGCGCGCCTATGTGGCTGGTGTTTTTATATCAAAGCTTAAGTGTTGTGCTTTCCCAATTTAATCATGCAAACATAAAAATGAACAGGCGCTTTGATAAGCTGCTGAGCTATGTTGTTGTTACGCCGAATATGCATCGTGTGCATCATCATTATGTACGTCCTGAAACGGATACAAACTTTGGAAACATCTTTCCTTTCTGGGATAAGCTGTTTGGCACTTATTCTAAAACGCCTGTTGAAAACATTCATTACGGACTTGATGTGTTGGAAGGCCGCAATGATGAAGGTATAAAAGGCCTTTTAAAAATTCCTTTCGGTAATTCTGTGAAAACCGATTATTGATTTGGTTTTTAATATAAAGTCAGAGACTTTGCGCATAAAACTGCGAAGTTTGGAAACTCGCAAAGCAGTAACGAATTATTTTTTATCGCCCATGCAACGGCGCTGCCTGCGCTTCTTTGAAAAGATATCCTTTGGATTTTTTCAATCCCGACAAGTCGTACAGGCGCCAAGCTAACTTTCTTTATACATCACTTAAGTATAGTCATCGTATGCTCAAGCTGCATGGCTTCGTTGTCTCATCGGCGCTGCTTTCGCTTCTTTGAAAAAAATTTCCTTCGTATTTTTTTCAATTCCGACAAGTCGGGACCGAACCGAGAGAGGCGCCTTATGCAACAACTGGTAACAACCTGAAATTACAGGCGCTAATTGCTCTGAGACTCAAGCTGTGATTTAGCATGGGTTAGTTATTGCTGCTTAAGGTTTATCAACCGTTACAAGGGAAAGGGCATTAAAGCTTTTATCCGTTAAGAGAGACTGGCTGCCATTTACCTGCTGGTAAAACTGTATGCCTAATACTACGAATACCAGTAAGGTGCCGCCCTGCGGCAGGGCAAGCGACAAACTGATCTGGGCAGTAGCATTTGTATCCCAGGCAATAAGTGCACTCTGCGTAGTGGCACTGAAAAGTTTGCGCCGCAAAATCAATGGCGGCGGCACCGGCAAGCAATGCAAAATGCGTATCGGCGAAAAACCGGCGGAAGACCGGCTACTAAACATTTTAGTTAATTTAGTTGTAGTGAATGATCAATTATATTAATAGACTTGTTATGAATACTACGACTGAAACAATAGTAAGGGCTTATACGGTAAAAGAACTTGCCGGACTGTATGGCATCAGTGAAAAAACATTTAAGGGCCGGCTGCAACCGCATGCTGATGTTATTGATAAAAAGAAGGGTTGGTATTTTAATACGCTGCAGGTGCGTATTATTTTTTCAAAACCCGGGGAGCCGTGAGCAATATGCCGTTTTATACGTTTAATCTTCTTGCCTGCATCAAATCCTTTATCCTGGCTGTTTACAAGCTATGACTTTATTGATTGTGCATCTATAATCCCAATAAGCCAGTTAGAATATGTGAATGTGATGAAATAAACATCCTCATTTTCTGCTATGGCTTTGCGAACGGGCGTGAGTTGAAGTTAACGAATTGAATGGGCTTTTGTGCTTCGATTGCCGAATGTTCTTGCTTGCACACATGGCTTTGCTGAAGAGATATTGCGGAAAAATGGATTGTGCGTGAAAAGTGATTTCGTTTTAAAACGCAATTTCCCAGCAATGCACAAAGCTATTGGGGAGAGTCGAGTAAGCAAGGGCATTTCAGCCCAAGCTTCTCACAGAACCGTACGTGAGCCTCTCAACTCATACGGCTCTTGTTATCCAGTCATGATTTTATTCCAAGTTTCCAATGGTAGAACAGTCCTTCGTTTTCTTCTTGTAGCGTTTTGTATCTTACATACACAGACTTGCAGCTCTGAAGCTTGTATTTATTCTTCAGCCATTTTCTTATCAACTCATTCAAATAATTAAATACACCTAACGCTTCTTGCCTGTTAAACCGTGTGTAGTAATTGACCCACCCCCTGATTTTTGGATTAAGTTTTTCTGCAAACCATTCAAGCGTTTGCTGGCTCCATCTTGGTATCATTACGCTTCTAATTCTTTCTCTTATTGATGTCTTGGCAGCATTGCTGATAGCACCGCTAAACACAAAGAATGTTTTCTTACGACCAAACTTATCCCGCCTTGCTCTTGGTTGAAAACTATAACTCAGAAAAGTAAAGCTTTCATTATCATTGTTTTCTGTACGCTAATAATTCCTGCAATACACAATCTTCGTCTTATCAGGATGTAGTGTTAATTCATACTGCTCCATCCTTGCTTTCAACTTCTCTAACATTTGTTCCGCTTCTTCCCTGCTGTTGCAATGAACCACTATATCATCGGCATAGCGTTCAAACGGACATTGCGGATTTTCTTTATCCATCCACATATCAAAGGCATGATGCAGGTAAATGTTAGCTAACAACGGACTGATAACACCACCCTGCGGTGTACCTTTTGTTCTCTCCGCTATGCTTCCATCTTTCTGTTCAACACCAGCTTTCAGCCACCTCTCTGCATACATCAACACCCATTTCTCCCGGGTATGCTGTTGCAATAGATGAAGCATGATTTTGTGACTGATGTTGTCAAAGAATCCTTTAATGTCAACGTCCAATACCCATGCCTTGCTAACACAGTTTTCATGCCATTGCACCAATGCATCATGGGCACTTCTGCCCGGCCTGTAACCAAAAGAACTGTTGTGAAAAACCGCTTCCATTGCAGGTTCTAAATAATCTTTTACTACACCTTGCGCTATACGGTCGCTTACCGTTGGAATACCCAATGGTCTTTCGCCGCCTTGTTTCTTTGGAATAAATACCGTTCGTACAGGTGGCGGAAAATAACTCCCTGATGAC
>JABDAV010000051.1 GCA_013289015.1 Bacteroidota bacterium
AGCAAGATCTTTCCAATTGCGATCTTCTGTTAGGCAGTAAAGAAAGCCCGGTTGATATGCTGATTGCTAAAAGAACGTACATGTTTTTTTCACACACCAAAAAAATGCAGCCATATAATCAAAAACTGATGCATGCAATGGTTGAGAAAAAAATTACACTTATAGATTATGAGTGCCTGGAACATGAAGATGGACAGCGTATAATTGGCTTTGGTTTTTTTGCAGGCATCGTTGGCGCACATAATGGTATAATGGCTTATGGAGAACGTGCGGGTGAATTTAAATTGGGAAGAGTTTACAAACAGAAAGATTATCTTAAGTTAATCCATACTTACTTTGGCTTAAAACTTCCGCCAATAAAAATTGCAATTACCGGGAGTGGCCGCGTTGCACATGGCATTCTTGAAATAATGAATTTAATGGATGTACAGGAAGCAGAACCTGATGAATATTTAAGCAAAGAATTTTCTTATCCAGTGTATGTTCATTTAAAAGGTTCTGACCTGTATACACATAAAGAAAAACGTACGTATACACGCGAAGACTTTCATAACAACCCGCAGGACTATGAATGTTTGTTTCGCCCTTATTGCGCACAAACAGATATTTTAATGAATGGCGTGTATTGGGATAAAGATATTCCGAGATTGTTTGAAACTGAAGATATAAAAGCCGCTGATTTTAGAATTGTTACCATTGCAGATATTACAGATGATGCCGGTGGAAGCATACCGATCAACTCCGGCGACTGTACGATGGAGAACCCTGTTTATGGCGTTGATAAATTAACTGCGCAACGTACGGCTGCTTATTTAAAAACAGGAATTTTTCCTTCACTAATTAATCCTATAGCAAGCATCCAAATAATTTTTTGTAAAATAACAGCAATTGAATAAACAGCATTGAGCTGAAACGCCAGACTTTTTTATTCGATCACTTTTTCTATATGTGTAAGCTTTCCATCTGTGCTCATGCCTTCAAGAATTACACGGAAGCCACGGGAAAAATCATTATTATAAAATTTTAAACGTACTGTATTATTAGAGGGCGTTGTTAAAATAATAGGCGCCCAATATAAAGTTGTGCGCAGATCTGTTTCATCATTTCTTTGATCGAAAGTGCCGTAGTTGGGCGAATAAAATTCTTTTTGCGCAGTGTACCCGATTATAACCTTGTAAGGAATGCCCGGGCCGCTGGGTTTTGATGAAACATCTCCGCCTTTGCGTGAATATATAGCAACGGCGCCATTAGAACCTCCCCCTATAGAGCCAATGAATGGTGGCCTTAAAAATTTTATGTAAGCAACATCATTCATATTTATGGTCGAAAGATAATTAAAGTCAATATTCGTTTCATTATAGAAGAAATCAGGCGAGCCGCCACCACGATAACTTGCAGAGCCGTCATCACCAATACCTGCTGAAGTGGTTATAGTTAACCCCGGTATCTTACCCTGCAGGTATTGTAAAACACTCATTGAACTGTTGGCCATACGATCATCCAACACATCAAACTGGTAACCATCCGAACCGCTGAATAGCGGTGATGCGTACTTTTCGTCCATTACCTGCGACGGACTTTTTGCTCTTGTTGTAACGGTAACATCTGCAAGTGTAGTGCCTTGCTGTAATTTTAAATTTCTCATTTGTGCTGCCGCAAGCCTGCGCTTATAATTTTCAGTTGCAGTATCAGCAAAGAATGCGTTGGCAGCAGTATCTTCTTCAATAACATGGTTTGCACTTAAACTATTATCAAAGTTTACCACTGAGGAATTAGCAAATTCATTCGTGCCTGAAATTCTGTAAAACACTTTTGTTGTATCGTATAAAATAATATTGGGATTAGAAAAATTGGATGAAGCATCCACCACAGCTTGCTGAACGCGGTTAGCTGTGTCTTTGCTGCCTTTAATGATCATCAGAATAAATAAACCTTTTTTCAGATCCTGCTCCGTAGCGCCAAATACTTTTCCTGAAAGACTTAAATAGCCTGTATCGTTCTGGTATTTTATCTGCGGGAATTTATTATGTACCACATCATCCCAGGCTATACCGCGCCAGCCATTGGTTAGCATAACAAGATCAAGTTGTTTTTGTAAAGTGTCAGAATTATTTTGAAAATAATAAAAGGGATGATATACATTTCCTTTCAGATCGCCTGAAAGTAATAAGCGTGAAATAATATCATCACTGCTATCTGTACCAATGCCTTCATCTGTAACAGAAACTGAAAGATTGCTGGTTATTGAATCAGGCGTGCTTATCACTAATGTATTCTCTTTACGTTTTTCAGTTCCCAATTCTGCAAAGCCAACTTCAGGATCAAAAGAATAATCATCGTTGTTGATGAACGTTATGCGCTCTGCAACTGCAACCCAGTTTGAATCAAATAAAGTAACCTGTAAAATTCCTGATGGCAGCGCGCTTACAGGAATGGAACCACCTGTAACCTGCACCTGCGATAAGTTTATTCCCGCAGCATATACCAAATGCTGCTGCATGGTTGCAACAATATATAACTTCTGAAAATTACCCTCTGCATTTTCGGGCCTTTCTACTACAAAGCTTCTTGCCGTAGGTTGTATTGATACTTTTAGCACAATACCTGTTGATTTTGCTGCAGGCAATTTTGTTTGATAACTGTTGCCCATATCATCTTTCCACTTTGCGGTATAGGTTTCATCAGCGTCAGGCGAAAGCTTAAACGCACCCATGCCATCATGCACGGTCTTAATATCGGCCACCTGTTGATTTTTGCTGTTGAAAACTGCACCGGTAACATGCGCAGGTGTTCCATCGTAATGAATGGCTTTAAAGGCAACATTGCATTCAATGGCATTCACCATGTAACCGCCCTCAGGTAAAAACTGCATATCGGTTTTAATAGCAGGCACTGCCTGTTTTCTTGCTACAGGTTTTTGTTGTATAATGTGTAAAGTTTTCCTGTATAAAAAAGATGAATCAAAGTTCAGCATCCATTTGGTGTATGCTTTTACATAAACGAAATCGTTTTTAAATTCAAGCGGTATATCATAACTGCCGGCTGCGCCTGATTGCAACACAGGGTTTATGCAATGTTTTATAATCCTGCCATCAGCAGTAATAAAATCAACGTACAACGTTTTACTTATGGTTGAAGGATCTGCGGCAGCCATAATATATGCCTTGAACCAGATTGTTTCGCCCGGCGCATAAGATGGCTTATCAAACTGCAGATAAATTTTTTCCTGCGGAAAATTATCGGCGAGCGTTGCTATTGAATTTTGAATGGAAGATAATGTTGGTGTTTGCGCCTGTGATCTTTCAAACGCAGCAAACAACAGCAAACAGAAAAAACATAATGTAGATACAGAAAACTTCATGTGCAATTCTATTTCAAAATATTAATTGTGCAGCAATGTTCATTTATCCTTAACAGTTCATCAACAAAATTATATTCATTCTATTTTTGTAATGATATGACTATTCATTGGTATGCCAAAGCTTTTATTGACCTGTCGCCGGCAGAATTATATAAAATTCTGCAGTTGCGCAGCGAGGTCTTTGTAGTTGAACAAAACTGCGTTTTTCTTGATGCAGATAATAAAGATGAAGGCTGCATACATTTTATGGGTTTTGTAAATGATGCGCTTGCGGCTTATACAAGGTTAGTGCCACGGGGATATATTTATAGCGAAATGTCAATAGGAAGGGTGGTTACTTCGCCCAAACATCGCGATAAAGGATTGGGAAGAGAATTGATGCAGCGTTCCGTTGATCTTTGCAAACAATTCTTTGGCGACGGGCCAATAAAAATTGGTGCACAATGTTATCTGTTAAAGTTCTATACTGCTCTTGGCTTTAAAGTTATTGGTGAAAAGTATTTGGAAGATGGCATTGAGCACATACACATGATTTTGAATAATTAGTTATCGCATAATGTATGATAAGTGAAGCATATAATAATCTGCAAATGGTAAAAGATTTTTTGAAAGCAGCCGAAAACATTGCTTTTACACTCTTATTAATTTTGTATTTTTAATTATGGAAGTCAAAGAGCCGGCAATAGCTTACAGCAAACAAAAAATTTCTATTGAAGCATACCTTGAAATGGAAAATGCTTCCCCGGAGAAACATGAATACTACCAGGGAGAAGTTTTTGCTATGTCTGGTGCCAAACTGCCGCATAACACAATTGCAGGAAATTTATTTGTTGCTTTAGCAAACAGGTTAAAAGGCAAAAAATGTAAGCCTTATAATAGTGATCAACGCATACATATTGAATCTAACACCTTATTTACTTATCCTGATATTTCTATTGTTTGCGGAGAAGTATTAACGCTTAATGATGATGAATACAATGTTCTAAATCCTGCGGTAATTGTTGAAGTACTTTCGAAATCAACGAGAAATTATGATCGTGGTGAAAAGTTCAAACTATACCGGAATATAACCACATAAAGGAATACATAGTTGTTGATTCTGAAAATATACATATAGAAGTTTTTAGGTTAAATGAAAAGAATCATTGGGAACTTGAAGAATATAATGATATGAATACTGATCTGCAGATAAAAGCGATCAATGAAAACATACCGGTTTCAGAAATTTATGAAGGCGTAAAATTTTAATTCTTTCCATCCGCACGAAACAGTTTTATTATCACTGCCAGCTCATCTCCACATTATCAATACCTGTTGAAGCGCGGCTGCCATTGCCGGTTGTGGCACTTAAGCTTACAATGCGAATCCACACTTGACTGTTTTTATTATCTAATGCATTTCCAAAATTTACAGTAACGGGTGTGCTTGCGAATGTTGGTCCTGTTGTTATGGTTGAGGGTGAAGTTGTAACCGGAATAAAGGTTGTTGGATCATCACCTAATGCGTAATCAACCTGCCATGTTGTTGTTCTGCCAACGCCGTCCGCTAGTGATTGCAATAAAAAATTTAATGCAAAATTTGTTTTGCCTGATGTATTGTTGAGGTCGAACAAAAATGCTGCGCCTGGGTCAAACCCTGTTGAACCGGTTTGCTTCACACCCAGCGCCCTGTTGGTTGATGTGTTTTGGTCTGATGAACTACCTGAAGCAGTTAAGCCGGTTGCGCTTGCATAATTTTTAAAACCTGATGAAGTATTGCTCCATGAAGCCTGGCTGCCGCTAAATGTTCCATCTGTTCCGATTGATGTGGATGAAGAAGAAATTTTTACAAGAACACCTTCCGGCAATCCTGATGCAATGTTATCAAAGTTTATGGCGAACGGTGATGTGGTTAATTCAATTCCATCGTTGTTATTGTTACCTGCACTTGCTGTAACATCAGTTGTATTGCGAATGGTAAATTCAGGGGTACTGCCATACAACTTTCCAAAACCGATCCAGTCGTTCGCATCAGTAGGTAAATTATTATTGACAAATGTTGCAGACGATGAAGTAAATAATGTTGTACTTCCTGATGCATCAGTAAGCGTTCTGTTGCCTGAATAAGTTGTACCGCCGCCTGCAGTTGCATTCAGAATTTTAACCAGTGTATATTCTATGTTTGAAAGATTACTATTAAGTTGTGCAATAGAAAGTTGTTGCGGAATAACAACGCTTCCTGTTGCAACAGGAGTTGGTTTTATTGTGCCTGTTGCAGTTTTAATTTCCAGTGAACCGTTATAATTCTGTAATGAATCTCCTGTAACATCCAATACGATTGAATCACCAATATTGTATGTTATCGTTCCGCCCAAATAAACAGCAATGCCTGCATTGCCATCCTGCAATACAACATTACCACCTGCAATATTTTTATTTGCAGCATCTGAAATAACCACGCCGCCAATTTTGTATGCGCCGAGTTTTATGTCATGACCGGTATACATGCTCCTGATGTTTGCAATGCTTGTTTGTACTGCAGGGCCGCCATTGCAACGTGTGTTGTTAAATTGTACATCGCCTGTATCGCGGATAAGAATTTGTTTGCTGGCATTGTAAATGGAATAAATACAGGTAATGCTTCCGTTACCGTTGGGAATATTTACGCCGGCGAAGCCTGCATAACCACTTGTGCGCAGCGTAATACTTTTACCGGAACAATTCTTCAAAGTAAAATTTACTGTGTTCTTTGAAGCAGAAGTATCAGCATAAGTTTTACTTGTATCTGCTTCAGCAAATTCCATGTTGGTTAATTGGATGAGCATGTTTTGGTAGCTGTCATTCAGATCACTGACATCAAGGACTTTAGGTACAAGAGGAGCATTTGTTGCACCTTTAATTACATATTTATCTTTTAACGGCGCCGCAATAGGATTGATGTTGTTATTGACATCTTTGCTGGCGCCAATTTCAATGAGCTTGCTGTCATCATACAAAATCAATCCATTCAGTTTAACAAAAACATTTCTGCCAACAGGATAGGAGGTATATAAATTGTAATCATCAATATCTATCGCAATGCCTGCCGTTGAATCTTCGATAATTATCTGCTTATAAAAATTTCCT
Organism: Bacteroidota bacterium; assembly: GCA_013289015.1. Classification (GTDB taxonomy): domain Bacteria; phylum Bacteroidota; class Bacteroidia; order Chitinophagales; family Chitinophagaceae; genus Parafilimonas. The sequence continues at coordinate 6,466 of JABDAV010000051.1, forward strand.
GATGAATCATTAGCAACAACAATGCCTTCGATAATATCATCTGTTGTTATTGTTTCTGCATTGCCCATTGTATGCATGGCTTTTAACTGTGCAATGGTAAGCGTTGATGTAAGGTTTGGCGGAACATATGCAGGTGGCTCATCAAATTTTTTGTTGCATGATAAAATGATGAAAATACAAAGGCCTGTAACAGCCAGGCAAGCGACGATGGTTGAACTTTTCATTATAACTTTTTTAAATGGTTTAGAAATGCAAAGCAATACTTGCGAAATAGTTTATTCCATACGCATAACTATATTTTGGAGGAAATTTATTTATGTATGATGTTGAATAATCATAGCGTAATTGTTCGTATGCGGAAGCGGTTATATCCTGGTTGTTTAAAATATTATTTACACCTGCATAGAATGATATGTACAATGCTTTTCTTTTAAACCCTGAACCTATATATGTATGCGGAACGCGCCATGAATAACCCGCATAAGCATCGAGTGTATATTGTGCAGGCAATTGTTGCTGGTCAATAACTTCATGAAATGTTTCACTCTTCGGATCTAAATTTTCTGTTGCTGATGTTGTGCGCCGCACAGGATTAAAATCGAGCCAGATATAATCAAAATAATTTCCTGTTATGCTAATGAACCAGAATTTAGGCGAGCGATAACTTATCGAAAAACTATATGCTTCCTGCGGCGTTGAAGGAATGCGGTAATTGTTTGAATAAACAGTTTCAGTGTCTAATATTGCTGCTGTATTATCAGCGGTTACAACTGCTTTCTGCCTGCTGTTATAATAATATCTTCCCACTGCTGCTGCACCACTTATGGTTATGTTACGGGCAATGTTTGCTTCAAATCCAAACTCACCACCAAAATAAAGTTTGCTAACGTTGCTCAATGCATAATTTACAAAATCTTGGTAATCGTCATGATAAAAAGAAAGTACATTAAAGCCATGTTTCATTTGCGTGTAATAACCAACCAAATGAATTTTAAGTTTTGGCGCATTTAAAATATAACCGCCTTCAATTGTTTGCACTGCTTCACTTTGTAAACTATCCTGTACAATATCTCTTGTTCTTGGTGATATATATGCATCTTCAAAATATGGCGCCTGTGTAAACAAAGCGCCGCTTACATATAAATAATTTCTTCCGTTTATTTTATAAGTAACACCTGCTTTTGCAGCGTAGTTGTAAAAAATATTTGGTGTTGATTTGCCGTAAGAGTTATCAGGAAATAATCCATTCTTTACATTGCCAATTCTATTGAAAATTGTTTGCGAGCCTTCGCCTGCAAAAAAAAAATCTATGTGAGAAAACTTGAAAACAAGCTGGCTCCAAACAGTTGCTTTATCAATTTTGATGTTGTAATTATAGCCATATTTGTCACCTGTTTTTACAATACGATCCGGATGATTAAGATCGTTTTGATAAGAATTATTATCTGTTGGAAAATCGCGCTGTGCAAACTGATTAATATCAACCCAAAAACTTCCGCCAAGCAAATCTTTAACGCGCTGAAAATAATTATTGTTGGTTGATTGATAACTTTCACCGGCAGTAAGATCAACATGATTACTTAAGCGCGTATTTAATACAGAATTAAAAATAATACGCTTCGTGTTGGTTACTCTTTCGCCTTGTATGTAATAAGAACGGTTACCTGTAACTGTATTTCCTTCAATGCCGTTTGCATTATAAACGGTAGATGTGTTGCCACGATTAATGTTGTATAAATTATTCCAGTTGATCTGTCTTGCAGCTTCGTTATTTATAAGATTATTGTTCACTTGTTGTTGCTGGTAAGGATCATCTGTATAATAAGATGGTAAATAACGATAGTAATCAGGACGGGGGTCAGGAGCATTGTACCAGTCAAGCGCTGAATAAGATCTTTCACCAAATATATAAGCGAGTGATGTTGTAATATCTGTTTTATTGCTTATCCTGAAATCATGGCTTACAATAATTACAGGCTGATTGCTGCTGCTGATATTCGCATTTCTTTTCTTTCCATCCTGGTAACCCCAGGAAGGATTATAGTAATGTGTGTTTGCCAACTCAAACATTTCCTGTGTTGCTGCGCTTTGCCTTCCGCTCTCTGCAGGTGCATCAAAGGCAATTAGAGAAAGTATTTGACGCTGCCCTAATTTTTTATCAATTGCTGCAAACCAGCTATAACCATTAAAATAAGTTCCGGGTACATAACCTTCGCCAGCATAACGCCAGCTGCCCGAAACCGTGAAAGCCCATCCTCTTTTATTCAAACCTGTACTGTGCGTAAAGAGCAGCCGTTGATCATAGCTCCGGTTTGCATACGCATAACCAATATTGGTTTGAGGCTTTTGCTTTCCGGCACGGGCATCAATATTTGTCGTATTGCCAATATCGCCAAATGCAAATGTGTTATATCGTACACCGATGTTTACATCCCGGTTGCGGAATACATCATTCAATCCGCCCCATAAACCAAATGGCGTATAACCATTATCCAGATTATCCATTGGTATTCCATTTATATAAGTGCTTACATAATCTGCATCATAACCGCGAATATTAAAGCGCGCTGCACTGAAATTAAATGTAGCAGCATTATAGAAAGGATCTCTTCCTGCCGTTAATAAAGAAGAAATATTTTGATTGCCTGCATCGTTGACTTCGTTATCATCAAGTGAAATGATTGGAATATTATCAACAACATTTTCTTTCAGGTCTTCAATAACAAGTGAATCATTTTTTGGAATAGAATCTTTTTCATTAGTAGTTTGAATTTGCGCCGAAGCATTTATAGCAAGCGCAATGCTTAAAGCAATTAAGGTTGATCTAAACATAAAGGTTACGATTGAAATGGCTGAATAACCAAATGTAAAAATTTATTTTGAATGAATCAAAACAAAATAAAACCTTGTTTTAAAGAATTCGTAGCTAATAAGTGGAATAGAAGATCAGTATTAAATTTCCTGCGCAAGATCACCGTTTTCAGTCACAGACAGGTTAGGTTCTTCACCTGCTTCAACGGTTTTAAAATCGTTATGGTTGACGAGTGTGGGTTGTACAAGTTGTTCAGCAAAAATTTCTTTTATTTTAGGCAAATCTTCAGAAGAGTTTATACCGAAATAATCCATAAAAGATTTTGATGTGGCATATACCAATGGCTTGCCCGGCAAATTTTCACTTCTGCCTGTTATTACGATCAATTCTTTTTCCAGCAATTTCTGAATACTGTAATCGCTGTTTACACCACGAATGCTTTCAATTTCTCCTTTTGTGATCGGGTGTTTATAAGCAATGATGGCAAGGGTTTCCATAGCTGCATTAGATAACCGTTTTAAAAATTTATCGCCATTCAACTGCGCAATGGTTTTATGAAAATCTTTTTTGGTGAGGAACTGCCACCCGCCGCCGCTTTCTTTTACTTCGAACGGGTAAAATTCTGATTGATATTTTTCATGAATGCCTTCAATGCAGCTTTCAACCTGTTCTAAGTTGATGCGTTCTTCCATAAAACCCAGCGCATTGTTGATGAGCTCAACAATATCCAAAGCAGTTAATGGCTTTTCACTTGCGAAGATCAATGCTTCAATATGCGGAATGATAACACTTAGTTCCAAAGTTTACAGTTCAAATGTTCACAAGTTTAATAACTCCCTTTTAGGGGGAATGGGGGTTTATCCCTGTAAAGCAGCAGCACCACTTACAATTTCTGTAAGCTCTGTTGTAATAGCTGCCTGGCGTGCGCGGTTATAAGAAATACGCAGCGATTTCAACAACTCGTTAGCATTGTCGCTTGCTTTATCCATGGCTGTCATACGCGCGCCATGTTCGCTGGCGCTTGCATCTAAAACAGCTTTATATAATTGCGTATTTAAAATTTTTGGCATCAACTCAGCAATGAGTTTATCCTTTTCAGGCTCGAATAAAAAATCTGCTTTTTTGACGTTTTCTTTTTTCTGCACTTTCGGTATTGGCAGAAATTGTTCTGTAACAAAACGCTGAGTAGCAGCATTTTTAAATTCACTATATACTATCTGCACAGCATCAAATTCTTTATTTTCAAAAGCTTTCATAGCAGCTTGTGCTCCGGCCTGTACATTTTCAAATTTAAGGTTCAAAAAAAGATCTTTATATGTATCGTTGGTTTTGTAACCGGCACGCGTCATACTTTCAAAACCTTTCTTGCCAATATTCCAGATAGTTATATTACCTTTTTGAAATTGCACAGCATACCTATCAGCAATCGATTGTTTTGCCAGCTTAACAATATTTGAATTATAAGCTCCGCTTAACCCGCGATCGCTGGTAATTACGATCAACAATACTTTTTCTACAGGCCTTTCTTCAGCGAGTTTCAAATCGGTGCCTCCCTCAATATTGCTAACAATATTGCTCAGCATTTCCTGTAGCTTTTGCGCATAGGGGCGCATTTGCAAAATGGCTTCCTGTGCACGACGCAATTTGGCAGCGCTCACCATTTTCATTGCCTTGGTAATTTGTTGCGTACTTTGAACAGAACTAATGCGGTTACGAACTTCTTTTAACTGGCCTGGCATTTTTAAACTTAGATTTTTCGCCGCAAAGGTAAGGCAATACAATTAAGTTTTTACCTGTAAACAGAAAAAGCGCCTCACGTATAACGCTTTTTCTATTATTTTAAAATTGAATCAATCTTCAAAAACCACATCGCCGGCAATAAGGTTTACTTTATAACAATATACGTAACCTGTTGGCGGAATTCCTTTTGATATAGCCACCCGGGAACTAAACGAGGGTAAAAATTGAAAGGCATTTTTTTTACTATAGGTCTATAAAAAATGATATATGTATACCTGGGGGCTGTATGGGTCAACTGATTCATTAACTGCCTGTCTCCTGTTTACCCGGAAGCTTATTTCGACGAAAAATAATCGAAATAAAGTCGATATAACTTCGATCTGATAGATCGAAGTTATATCGAAGAAATATCGAAGAAATAAGCTTTCAGTTATTAAGATTGTCTAATCCTTGTCACGATTGGTTATACCATAGTCAGATTTTTGGGATCTCTGATTTAGAATTTGGCGTTCAGTTTTCAGTTTCAGCTACTCATACCTCCTGCTTCTTATCTTTCAACAAAAGTTTTTAATACATGTACCATTAGGGTAGAAATAAATAACCCAACTACAATAAATGAAAGCTCAAAACTTTTTTAAGTGAATATTTATTCATTAATTTTGCGATGTGAAACCCCGTGACGATAAAAAAGCGGATGACATTTATAAAGCAACTTTAAGCCTTGTAAAAGCTAAAGGCCTGGCTGGTATTACAATGGGAGAAATAGCCAGGGAAGCCAACATTGCAACGGGTACATTATACATTTATTTCAAAAATAAGAGTGAGCTTATCAACAGTTTATTTACTGTATGCCGGAATGCATCTGCAGCAGTCTATTTCAAAAACTTTGAAACATCCATGCCTTTTAAAACCGGTTTTAAAACTATCTGGTATAATCTTTTAAATTATAGAATTAAAAGATTTGAAGAAGCAGTATTTATAGATCAGTGTTATCATTCTCCTTTTATTACAGAAACAACGAAAGAGATGACAAAGAAATTATTTATGCCTTTATATAGTTTAATTGATAGTGGCAAACAGCAGCAGCTTATTAAAGATCATGATACAATAATGCTGCTTACTTTTATGGCAGGCTCAATAAACGAAACTGTAAAGCATGCATATTATGCAAACCGGAAAATTACCAAAGAAGTTGCAGAGGAAATGTTTCAAATGTGCTGGGATGGTATAAAAGCATAATTTTTTTATTAAATAAGTGAATAAATATTCAGTCAACATAGTTCGGTATGAAATGGACGGCAGATAAAATAATAGTCATTTTTACGGTAGTGTCAGCAGCTTTATTGCAGTTGATAGATACCTCTATTGTAAACGTTGCATTAAACAATATAATGGGCAACCTTGGCGCTTCTTTCGATGATGCCGGCTGGATAATTACAGGCTATGCAATTTCAAATGTTATCATGATTACACTTTCCGGCTGGATGAGCGCACGTTTCGGACGTAAATATTATTTTGCAGCTTCGGTAATTGTCTTCACTGTTTTTTCTGTGTTCTGTGGCTTATCAACCAATATCTGGGAACTTGTTGTATTTCGGGTTTTGCAAGGTATTGGCGGCGGCGGCCTTTTATCCACTGCACAGGCAATTTTGATCGAAACATTTCCTAAAGAAGAGTTAGGCCTTGCCAATGCTATATATGGAATGGGAGTGATCATCGGTCCTGCTATAGGGCCTACGCTTGGCGGTTATATTGTTGATAACGCATCATGGCAATGGATATTTTATATAAATATTCCTTTTGGTATTCTTGCAACCATACTCACTTTGTTGTATGTAAACGAACCGAAGGAGAAAATGCATGCAGCCAAAATGGATTGGCTTGCTTTTGCGATGCTCATCATCGCTATAAGTACACTGCAGATTGTTTTAGAAAAAGGTCAGAGTGAAGACTGGTTTGAAACCAATTACATTACATGGTGCACAGTTGCCGCATCAATAACAGCTATAGTTTTTGTGTGGCGCGAACTTGTGGTAAAAGACCCCATTGTTAATCTTCGGCTTTTTAATAACCGGTCTTTTAGTACAGGCACTTTGTTCAATTTTGTTTTAGGATTCGGATTATATGGAACCACACTCGTTATTCCCATTATGTGCCAGGGGCTGCTTGGCTTCACGGCAATGCAAACAGGGTTATTAATGTTACCCGGCAGTTTGGCAACAGCTTTTATGATGCCTGTTATAGGATCAATAATGAAAAAAAATTATGTGCATCCGGCAGTATACGCGGGTATGGGTCTTATCTTATTTTTCCTTTTTTCTTTCTTAATGGGGCAGTTAAATACGCAGGCAGGAAGCCCGGATTTTTTCTGGCCCTTGATCATACGCGGTTTTGCGATGGGATTGATATTTATTCCGCTTACAACTATTTCACTCGCTAATCTTGCAGGCAAAGAAATTCCGCAAGGCACCGCTTTAAGTAATATGGTGAGACAATTGGGTGGTTCTATCGGCATTGCTTTAATAACCACATTCATAAGCCGGCAGACTTACATGCATTATACTTATCTCTCAGAAAACTTAACACTTACGGATCCTCAAACTCAGCAAAGATTATCTATGGTAACACATGGATTAATGAGCAAAGGCCTTGATGAAATGTCGGCAACGAAAGCTGCAGAAGGTATATTAGCCAGGCAAACCAGCCAGCAGGCAAGTTTTCTTACGTATAAAGACCTTTTTATTTACCTGGGTTTTTTCTTTTTATTGCTGGTTCCGGCTTTGATATTATTCAGAAATAAAAAGCAGAAAAGCAATGTGCATGAAGAAGAAATAGTGGAATGGGCAATGGAATAAAAAAGGTTTAGAAAACTTTCTGTAGACACAGGTAGGTTTCTAAACCAGATTGCTTATTTATTTTGCGTGAAGTACTTATTTATCGTTGCTTTCTTCATGAAGTAAACAAATGCACCAAATTATTTTCTTCAGCAATAAACATTTTATTTTTACCTGTAAATATTATGCATGGTATGAACGCAATTACAGTTACGAATAATACAGCTCAACAACAATTTGAAGTACACCAGGATGGAGAAGTGGCGACTCTTGTGTACAGGTTCTATAAAAATGATATCGCATTTATGCATACTGAAGTCCCTCCGGCCTTGGAAAATCGCGGCATAGCTTCGGCATTGGCGAAATATGCTTTTGAATGGGCAAAAGAGAACGATAAAAAAGTTATGGTGTATTGCCCGTTTGTTGCTCTATATCTTAAACGCCATCCTGAATACAATGAGCAGGTTGATACAAATTACAGGTGATAGTTTCATGGGAGTTTAATACACAGAATGGTGTAGATATATTTGTGAACAGACAGGATGCAAGCGATATGTAGCGCATAAGAACATCACAAAATTGATTCAGAACTTATTTTTATCGATCAATATTTGTGTCCTGATCTTTCAGATGTATTTGTTATACATAAAAGCCAGTCATGTTATCCCAAAAATCAAAGCCAACAATAATAGAAGAATATATTGAAGCAGCGCCTGTAGAAGTTCAGCAAAAATTATTTCAAATGCATGGATGTATTCGTGCAGCGGCACCCGGCGCTACAGAAGGATTGAAATGGAGCATGCCGGCTTATTCCTATGACCGGATATTGGTAACGTTTGCAGTCTTTAAAAATCACATTGGTTTTTATCCAACTCCATCCGCTGTGAAAGCTTTTGCAAAAAGCCTTACAAAGTATAAAACAGCAGAAGGCTCTATTCAGTTTTCGTTAAAAGATCCTTTGCCTTTAGATATTATCAGCAAAATAACAAAGTATCGTGTACAGGAATATTTACGGGATGATGCAAAATGGAAAGAGTGAGTAAAACATGTACTCACTCTTTCGCAAAGTAATTATTTAGTTTATTTATGCTTCAGCTTCAACAGGCGCATTAAATTTTTTGCGAATGATATTTAATGCAGCGCCGGCTTTAAACCATTCAATCTGTTGTTCATTGTAAGTATGGTTTACTTCAATTGTTTCAGATTCTCCATTGCTGTGATGTAGCATAATATGCAATGGAACACCCGGTGTAAATTCTTTAAGCCCTATAATATCAAACGTATCATTTTCCTCTATTTTATCGTAATCATCTTTATTGGCGAAAGTTAATGCAAGCATTCCCTGTTTCTTCAAATTGGTTTCGTGAATACGTGCAAAACTTTTTACAAGAATTGCTCTAACGCCAAGAAACCTTGGTTCCATTGCCGCATGTTCGCGCGAACTTCCTTCACCATAATTTTCATCGCCCACAACAATGGCTCCTATACCGGCAGCTTTGTATGCTCTTTGTGTAGCTGGAACCGAACCATATTCACCTGTTAATTCATTCTTTACAGAATCGGTTTGATTGTTGAAATAATTAACAGCACCGATCAATAAATTATTGGAGATATTATCCAGGTGACCGCGGAATTTAAGCCATGGGCCAGCCATTGAAATATGATCAGTGGTACACTTTCCTTTGGCTTTAATAAGAAGCTTCAGGCTTTTCAAATCGGTGCCTTCCCATTCTGCAAAAGGAGCGAGCAACTGCAACCTTTGTGAATCAGGATCAACAGCAATCTGCACACTGCTTCCATCTTCTGCGGGCGCCTGGAAACCCGGGTCATCAACAGCAAAACCTTTAGGAGGCAATTCATAACCGCTTGGTTCATTCAATAAAACTTCTTCGCCTGATGCTGTTTTTAATTTATCAGTGATCGGGTTGAACGCAATTGTTCCTGCAATTGCCATTGCTGTTACCACTTCAGGTGAAGCAACAAATGCATGTGTTGACGCAAGACCGTCATTGCGTTTTGCGAAATTCCTGTTGAATGAAGTGATGATTGTATTTTTACGGCTTGGATCATCTATATGCCTTGCCCATTGACCAATACAAGGTCCACAGGCATTGGCAAGAACAACACCACCCACGCTTTCAAAATCATTGATAAAACCATCTCTTTCTATAGTAAAACGCACCAGTTCAGAACCCGGTGTAATGGTAAATTCGCTGTTTGTTTTCAGTCCTTTGAGAACGGCATCTTTTACAATTGAAGCAGAACGGCTGATATCTTCGTAAGAGGAGTTGGTACAACTTCCAATTAAAGCAACTTCAAGTTTAGCAGGCCAGCCATTTTTTTCAACGGCTTCTTTCATTTTGGAAATTGGTGTAGCAAGATCAGGAGTAAACGGTCCGTTTACGTACGGTTCCAAAGTACTTAGGTCTAACTCAAGAACCTGGTCATAATATTTTTCGGCAGATTCATATACCTCAGCATCGGGACGAAGATGTTCTCTTATACCGTTCGCAAGTTCAGCAATATCGGCTCTTTCAGTAGATTTTAAATAAGCGGCCATCTTATCATCATAGGCAAACAAAGAACAGGTTGCGCCTATTTCAGCTCCCATATTACAAATAGTTCCTTTGCCTGTTGCGCTAAAACTATCAGCGCCATCACCAAAATATTCTACAATAGCACCAGTGCCGCCTTTTACGGTAAGCTGACCGGCAACCCAGAGAATAATATCTTTTGCACTTGTCCAGCCACTCATTTTACCGGTAAGTTTTATACCGATGAGTTTAGGCCATTTTAATTCCCATGGTAATCCCGCCATTACATCACAGGCATCTGCACCACCAACACCAATAGCTATCATACCGAGGCCACCGGCATTGGGTGTATGACTATCAGTACCTATCATCATGCCCCCGGGGAAAGCATAATTTTCCAAAACAACCTGGTGAATGATACCCGCACCGGGTTTCCAGAAACCAATACCATATTTATCAGAAACAGAAGCAAGGAAGCTATATACTTCTTTGTTCACATTCAATGCTGTTTCCAGATCTTCTTTGGCTCCAACTTTTGCCTGTATCAAATGATCGCAGTGTACAGTTGAAGGCACCGCAACTTTTGGTCTGCCAGCCTGCATAAATTGCAGCAATGCCATTTGCGCTGTTGCATCCTGCATGGCAACGCGGTCAGGAGCAAAATTTACATAATGCCTGCCGCGCTCAAACATATCGAGTGGCTGCTCAGGAGAAAGATGCGCGAATAAAATTTTTTCCGCTAAAGTCAGGGGACGACTAAGTGCGTTGCGTGCTGCTGCAATCTTTGCCGGCATTTCGCGGTACACTTTCTTAATCATTTCAATATCGAAGGCCATGTGTAAATTTTTTAAAGATATTCTAAGAGAAGTATGAGAAAGATTAAGTAATAATCTTACTAACCCTTGCAAATTTACGTTTCAATAATGTAAAACTAAAACGAACAAGTTAAAAAGCGTTATAATACTAAACTGATAAAGAGTTTTATCTAAATTGCATTTATGAACAGGTTTAAGCAACTAATAGAATGGCGTGCGTTTGGCGTTTGCGAGCCTTTGGGTGAGAAGCTTGGTATTTCTTCAAGCCGTATAAGAATGTGGTTCATTTATATTTCATTCCTTACAATGGGTTCTCCTGTTATAATTTATATGGTAATGGCATTCTGGCTGAATATAAAAAAATATATATTTTCTGCAAAGCGTAATCCTATAAGATATCTTTAGAAATTTTTGCCAAAAGACACACTGTCGGTTAGTTTATTTTTAGATTTAAACTTAGTTAGATTTGTTAGGCCAGCCAACTTAGCTCAGCTGGTAGAGCAGCACCCTCGTAATGTGCAGGTCGTCGGTTCAAGTCCGATAGTTGGCTCTACAGGTTGCTTTATATTAAAACTGTATCAAAAACTAAATTAAAATTTCCTTGATTAACTGTGTGAGGGCAACAGCCAACCTTTATTTTTGCGTGAATTAATAAATTAATAATCTAATGGTTGATGTAATTCTTGGTTTGCAATGGGGCGACGAAGGGAAAGGAAAAGTAGTTGACTACTTTGCTCCAAGTTATGATATAATAGCACGATTTCAGGGCGGTCCTAATGCCGGTCATACTTTATATGTTGGCGACAAAAAAATAGTTTTACACCAAATACCTTCAGGCATATTTCACCAGAACACCATTAATATAATCGGTAATGGAGTAGTACTTGATCCGGTTACTTTAAAAAGAGAATGTGACACAGTTGCGTCTTTTGGTATTGATGTAAAAAAGAATTTATTTATATCTCAGCGTACTAACTTAATTGTTCCAACGCATCGTGCTTTGGATAAGGCTTCAGAAACTTCGAAAGGAGAAAGCAAAATAGGCTCTACACTTAAAGGCATTGGTCCTTCTTATATGGATAAAACAGGCCGTAACGCATTGCGGGTGGGAGATATTACAGATAAGTCTTTTATCACGCAGTATATAAAACTTCGCATGAAACATCAACGCCTGCTTGACAATTTTCATTTTACAGAAGATATTACGCAATGGGAAGAAGATTTTTTTGATGGAATTGAGTTTTTACGCACATTGAATATTGTAAACGGCGAATATTTTATTAATGAACAGATCAGCAATGGTAAAAAGGTTTTAGCTGAAGGAGCACAAGGCTCAATGCTTGATATTGATTTCGGCACTTTTCCATTTGTAACGTCCTCCAGTACAATTTCTGCAGGTGTTTGTACCGGTCTTGGCGTTGCTCCGCAGAAAATAAAAGAAGTGTTGGGTGTTACAAAAGCGTATTGTACAAGAGTTGGCGGCGGCCCTTTTCCAACAGAATTGCACGACGAAGTTGGTGAAGAACTACGCAAAATTGGCAATGAATTTGGGGCAACAACCGGCAGACCCCGCAGATGTGGTTGGATTGATCTTGTTGCATTAAAATATACGTGCATGCTTAACGGAGTAACCAAAGTAATTATGACAAAGGCAGACGTTCTTGATTCTTTTAAAGAATTAAATGTTTGTACTGAATATATTGCAAATGGAGAGCAAACGGAGCAAGTACCGTTTCAACTGATGTATTCCAGGATCGAACCTTTTTATAAAGCATTTGAAGGTTGGAATTGTGATTCAACCACATTAAAAACCGGCAATAAATTGCCTGATGAAATGCAGCGTTATATTTCTTTTATTAATCAATATATAGGCGCGCCTGTTGGTTATGTTTCAAACGGGCCGCAGCGCGAACAAATAATAAAAATAATTGATTAATTTTTTTTTTGCTGATTAAAAAACTCGTTGAAATTTTACAATAGGTAAACTAATTGAGTATGGCATCCAAATCTGATAAACTAAAAAAAGTAAATCCGCAACCCGGTGTAGAGAATTCCGATAAAGCGAGTTCTTCCAAATCAAAAAAACAAAAAGAAGAAGATGATGAAGAACCTGATGCAGATATAGAAGATGATGATAAAAAAGTAAAAGCATCATCAGCTAAATCCGGCCCTAAAAAGAAACAGGGAGATGAAGAAGATGATGATGTAGGTGATGACGTGGAAGATGAAGTAGATGATTGGGATAAACCCGATGAAGAAGATAAAGAATGGGATCCTGATTTTGATGAATTTGATATTCCTAAATCAAAAGGGAAAAAGTCCGGTGGCAAAAAAGATGCTGAGGAAGAGGATGATTTGAAATTTGATGAAGATTTAAAGGAGTTTGATCTTTTCAATGATTCAGGCAGTTTTGATGATGACGATGATGATGATTTCTAAAACATTTCCTTCTTGCAAAAAATAACTGATTCTTTTTATGTAAACGAAATTCATGAATTTAAACAAAGAATGCTAAGCTGGATAAACCGGTTTGGCATTTGTTGTTTTATGGATAGTCATGACTATGCTGATAACTATCACAGGTATGATTGCATCGCTGCTGCTGGTGTATACAAATTTTTTTCAGAAGATATTGACGCGCTCTCAAAGCTCACTAACTTTTGTAATGAACATACAAATGAATGGATATTCGGCCACTTAGGATATGATCTTAAGAACGAAATCGAAAGCCTTCAATCAACGCATTCAAATAATATTGAATTTCCGGATATTTATTTTTTCATTCCTGAAATTGTTTTGTGTTTAAATGATCAAACACTAACTATTTACTCAATAAAAATAAGTCCTGCAGAAATATTTAATGAAATAAGCACGCAATCATTAAATAGCAATAAACTATCCTCTCAAAAAAATATAAACCTAACTACTGTATTAACTGAGAATGAATATATAGAAATTGTCAGCAAACTTCAGCAACATATATTAAGAGGTGATTGCTATGAAATAAATTATTGCCAGGAATTTTTTGCCAAGAATGTAGATATAGATCCGTTAAGCACCTATTCAAAGTTGCTTACAATTTCTCCAACACCATTTTCCTGTTTTTATAAGCTTGCAAATAAGTATTTGCTGTGTGCAAGTCCTGAAAGATTTCTATCGAAGATCAATGAACAAATATTTTCTCAACCCATAAAAGGCACTGCTGCACGTAGTAAGAATGTAAACGCGGATGAGCTCGAAAAGATCAACTTATACAATAATGAAAAAGAAAAAAGTGAGAATGTAATGATTGTTGATATTGTAAGAAATGACCTGAGTAAAATTTGTAAACCAGATACGGTAAAGGTTGAAGAGTTGTTTGGCATTTATTCATTTGCGCAGGTTCATCAAATGATATCAACGGTCTCAGGAATACTCAAAAAGAATATTTCATTTGCTGATATTGTAAAAGCAACTTTTCCAATGGGCTCAATGACTGGGGCTCCTAAACGTAGAGCGATGCAAGTAATAGAGCAATACGAAAAAACAAAACGGCAATTATTTTCGGGAAGTGTTGGTTATATTTCGCCTGAAAATAATTTTGATTTTAATGTAGTGATAAGAAGCATTTTTTATAATGCTGATAACAGGTATTTGAATTTTCTTGTTGGAAGCGCAATCACTTATTACGCAGATCCTGCAAAAGAATACCAGGAATGTTTATTAAAAGCAAGAGCAATGCGTGAAGCGCTTCAATAATTATTTGCTTTCAGATGATGAACCTGAAGCATTGCTTAAAAATAATTCAACGCTTTGTTTTAATATATCCGTTTTGCCTGACTGGAACAATTCAGCTTTATCTGAAGGAATACGCATAGGATAAATATCGCCCTTGGCAAGCACATCATCAAAGCCAGGATTTAATTTATTAAAGATAGAAACATCCATCAGTAAAGCATTGGCAATAACTGCAGCACTATATTTACCGTAAACATTTATTGTTGTGCAGCCCGATGCAACTTGCAAATAATCATCTTTGGAAATATTACTATTAGCGTTTGCATTTGCTGTTTGTTTGCCGGTAACAGTAGCTGTACTTCCATCACCTTCAAAAAAATAATGGGTTGCAATAAATTTCTTTACATGATTGCGTGTTTCAAGAGGAAGATAGTATTGAATGTCCCAGAAATTTTTGCTATGTGCTTTTGTAATCGCCCTATTAACTTCACCAGCGCCGGAATTATATGCTGCAATCACCAGCAGCCAATCGCCATAAGTAGTATATAATTCTTTCAAAATTTTACAGGCAGCATTGGTGCTTTTTATATAATCCTGCCTTTCATCGGAATGATAATTGGTCTTTAAACCGTGTTCACGGGCTGCATCATTCATTATTTGCCAGGGACCAACTGCTCCGGCCCACGATACTGCTGTTGAACTTAAGCTGCTTTCAATTACAGACAGATATTTAAGCTGAACAGGTATGTCATAGGAAGTTAAAATACGATCATATAAATCAAAGTAGGGTTTTGCCCAAACTTTCATATTATTAAAGTAAGCAGTATGCTTTTTTATATAATCGTCTGTGAAAAATTTCGCTTCTGCATTCATTGAATAATTCAATGCATTACTAACCGGGGCAGGTGATAAAAGGCTTTTAAATACTTTAGAGCTGTCAACTTTTATTGAAGTGTTTGTTTTAAGTAAAGTATCAACACCGCTGCTATCCCTGGTGTTTAATGTAAAAGATGGTTGATAATTAGAATACGCTGAAAGGCTAATTATAATGCCTGTCATTAAAATTAGTGCAATCTTTTTGATATATATACCTGAAATAAACATTTTCACAAACAGGGCAAAGATTATTTATTGTTTTTTGAAAATTAATAATGGCATTAAAGCCTTTCGTTGATAACTGAAATTTTTTCAGCCAGAGCCAGTAAAGCTAATTCATTTAAATGAGAAGCCATGAGCTGTAGGCCAAAGGGCATTCCGTTCGAATGCCTGAACAATGGAACAGAAACTCCGGGAATACCAACAAGGTTTGCAAACACAGTGTAAATATCTGCAAGGAACATTTCTGTAGGATCATTGCTTTTTTCGCCAAATGTAAAAGCGGTAGTAGGCGAAACCGGAGAGATGATGGCATCTGTTTCTTTAAAAACTGCATTCACTTTATTTAAAAGTATGTTTCTTACTTTTTGTGCCTGCGAAACATATGCATCATAATAACCTTCGCTTAGCACGAATGTTCCAAGCATGATGCGCCTTTTTACTTCTTTACCGAAATAATTGCTGCGTGTTAAATTGATTTGTTCTTCTATTTCTTTTTCATGCTGGCTGGTGCCATATTTTATTCCGTCATATCTTGAAAGATTACTTGATGCTTCTGCAGTAGTTAATATATAATACGCAGGAACAACATAATCTAACAGGTCAAAATCAATTGGTATGATTTCGATTCCGTTATCCTGAAGTTTGTTTAAAAAGTTTTTTTGCTTTTCAGCAATTTCAGGATCAAGACTTGGATGGTTGAATGTTGCAGGAAAATATCCGATACGATAGGCTTTATGGTTAAGGGCTTCTTTTTTATACAGAAAAATATCATCTACTGCTGTACTGTCAAATTCATCTTTGCCGCCAATTGCTTCAAGTACTAAAGCTGCATCTGGAATATTTTTAGCAAAAATTCCTATTTGATCGAAAGAAGATGCATAGGCAATAAGTCCATATCTTGAAACACGACCATAAGAAGGTTTTAAGCCAACAATACCGCAGAAATCAGCGGGTTGCCGAACAGAGCCGCCTGTATCACTTCCAAGACTTATCATACAAAGATCGGCCTGCACAGAAACAGCAGAGCCGCCAGAAGAACCACCAGGCACCTTCGTATTGTCAAGTGAATTTAAAACAGCACCATAGGCAGAATTTTCGTTGCTGCTGCCCATAGCAAACTCATCGCAATTTTGCCTTCCGATTATGATAGCATCTTCTTTAAGAAGCTTTTCTACTACCGTTGCATTATAAATAGAAGTAAATTTTTCAAGAATAAGCGAACCGGCAGAAACTGTATGATCCTTATAGCAGATAACATCCTTTATGCCTGTGATAACGCCGTGTAATTTTCCTGTTGTTTCACCACTGGCGCGTTTTTCATCGAGTTGCCTTGCCCGCTGCAAAGCCTCATGTTCATAAACTTCAAGGAAAGCATTAAGGTGTTTATTTCTCTTTATATTATGTATATAAAAAGAAACGGCATCAACACATGTTGTCTTGCCGTTTTGTAATAATGTCTGATAGTCTTTGACAGAATAAAAACTCAACAAAGGCTATAATAGTTGTTTTAGTAAATTAAGGCTGAGTGGTAGTTGTTGTTTGAGAACTTTTGTTCGGAGCCTGCGGCGCTTCATTTATTCCATCTTCAAGTTCTTTGCGAACATTGTTTTTTGCATCATTGAATTCACGGATACCTTTACCTAAACCTCTCATGAATTCAGGAATTTTTTTGCCACCAAATAAAATTAATACAGCAAGGATAATTAAAACCCATTCGGAGATACCAGGACTACTCATAATAATTTTTTAGAAAACAAAGGTATAAGAAATATTGACGTAGGTATAAAATAATAATCTCAAAAAAAGATTTGGCAATGCGTTTACATTCTTTTTTCCTTGATCCTTGCGCTCTTGCCGCTTCGGCTGCGTAAATAATACAATTTTGAACGACGCACCTTACCCACTTTATTTAAAACTATTGATTCTACATTAGGAGAGAAGAAGGGGAAAGCTCTCTCAACACCAATACTATCAGATATCTTACGAACCGTAAATGCAGCAGTAGCACCTGTTCCCTGTATTTTTAAAACGTCCCCACGAAAGCTCTGGATGCGCTCTTTACCACCTTCGATAATCTTATAGTTAACCGTAACGTTATCACCAGCTTTAAATTTGGGATGCTGCTTTTTTACGGTAAGCTGCTCATGTATAAATTGTGTTGCTGCATTCATAGCCAAATATTTTAAAGGACGGCAAAGGTAAATACCTGAAAAAGAAATTCCAAATAAAACTCCTCCGTACTAAGTATAAAATCAATTGTTTTGAATCTTAAAGCTTTTTATTAACAATATCAGCGGGCAATATTGATGGCCCTTTTTTCTCTTATCACAGTGATTTTTATCTGTCCGGGATAAGTCATTTCGTTTTGTATCTTTTGAGCAATTTCAAAGCTTAATTTGTCACTTTCTGTATCAGAAATTTTATCGGCTTCTACAATAACCCTTAATTCGCGGCCAGCCTGGATTGCATATGCTTTTTCAACACCACTATATCCGATCGCCAGCGCTTCAAGATCTTTTATACGTTGAAGATATTGCTGCATTATCTCTCTTCTTGCACCAGGCCTTGCACCACTAATGGCATCGCAACTTTGAACTATAGGTGAAATAATATATTGCATTTCCATTTCATCGTGATGTGCACCAATTGCGTTTACCACCGCAGGATTTTCACCATATTTTTCAGCGAGTTTTGCTCCTAATAAAGCATGGCTCAATTCTGTTTCTTCGTCAGGAACTTTACCTATATCATGTAGCAAACCGGCACGTTTGGCCAGTTTAGCGCTCAATCCTAATTCTGCAGCCATTGTTGCACATAAATTTGCTACTTCACGGCTGTGCATTAACAGGTTTTGACCATAAGAAGAGCGAAATCTCATTTTTCCAACAATGCGAACAAGTTCTTTATGTAAACCGTGGATACCCAATTCAATAACGGTGCGTTCGCCAATTTCCATTACCTGTTCTTCTAATTGCTTGCGTGTTTTTTCAACAACTTCTTCTATACGCGCAGGGTGTATTCTTCCATCTGCCACTAATCTTTGCAAACTTATGCGGGCTATTTCACGACGTAAAGGATCAAATGAAGAAAGCACTATCGCTTCAGGGGTATCATCAACTATCAGGTCAACACCCGTTGCGGCTTCAATGGTACGTATATTTCTGCCCTCACGCCCGATGATCTGGCCCTTAATTTCGTCACTTTCCAAATTAAAAATCGTAACAGTATTTTCGATCGTCTGCTCTGCAGCAGTTCTTTGAATAGATTGAATGATGATCTTTCGCGCTTCTTTATTGGCTTTTTGCCGCGCTTCTTCAATTACTTCCTGCTGCAATTGCAAAGCTTGAGTTTGAGCTTCTTGTTTCAGACTTTCTATTAACTGCG
>JABDAV010000052.1 GCA_013289015.1 Bacteroidota bacterium
TCCTGAAACATTGAAGAAAAGGAGAACAACAGGCAAAGTTTCGCAACAGGAAAAGGAAAGTGATAATCCTTATAAAGCTATCACACGGTGGTTTGATGCGGGCAATCATCTCGACCTGTTTGTTGATACAAAAGATGCAGAGAAGATAGCTGCATTATATAAGGTAGACGGACTGTATAGTTTTGTAAAAAAATATTTTCCCCAAGCCAATGAAAAAGAAAATGCATTACTGATGGAATTTGTTTTACATGGATTGGCTGCACATTCACTCATCAGCAAAAAAGTAATTGAAGGAAAGATCGAGTTTAAAGATCTTATCGGGAGCATGATGAATCTTGGCCAGATGAATTACAACGATGATGAAGATGATTTGAGTGACGATAGCTTCAGGTAATAATTTGCGCAATTAATTTTAGTGGTTGTTTATGTGCATGCATACATTATATTTTTTAAGTTAGCTGTTTATGAGAACGAAAGCCATTGCCGTTCTTTCTTTGATCATCATGTTTTCCTGCAAGGCAAAAGATCCGGGGCCGCCAGGTATAGAAGATACATTAAAGAAAACAATGCAGTCATATTTATATAAAGCTGTAAATAACGATTCTTCCTACGTTAAATACCACATTGAAAAAGTTGTCTTTTACGATGATGACACTACATACACCTGCAGCTTTACGGTTCATATGAAGGCAAAAAATTTTGATACAACGGGTATAATGAAAGCGAATATCTCCAAAGATTTTTTAAAGGTTGAGCGACTGCAATAAATTTGTTAGTCTTATCTGTTGGCCCGGAACATTGAGGCATCAATAGTGCTTTGCAAAAGTTTTTGAATGCTGTTATTCCTCAACTGTTTTAATTCCGTTTTTTGCAATATCTATTTTGCGTTGTTTATATAACGAGCCGATCGTCATCTTAAACGTTTTCTTACTCATGCTGAAGAAACTATAAATATCTTCGGGATCGCTTTTATCATTGTAAGGCAGGAAGCCATTATTCTCATTTAATAAACGAAGTATTTTTTCCTCTTCTTTTTCTATACGTGCATAGCCGGGTTTATCAAGCACAACATCTATTTTATTATCTGCGCGAATGGTCTTGATAAAGCCCTTTAATTTATCACCAATATGTATGTTGCGGTATATTTCGTTTGCATGCAGCAGGCCTGTATGTTTACCGTTAATGATCATTACATATCCAAGATCACTTTCTCGTTGCACATATAATTCTACTTCATCCATTTCTTTTACAGTAAGCGTATCATTGCTGATCTGTTTTTCAATTTTTTCTGTTGCAGCAATGCGACCTGTCTGTTCATCAATATAAATTTTTACAAGGTATTCACCTTCTTTATGCATTCTTGTAAGCTGCTGTGACCTTGCTACAAAAATATCTTTCATTAAACCCCAGTCAAGAAAGGCTCCGTACTCTGTTGTGCCCACGCATTTCAGTTGCACAATATCGCCCACAACACCCTTTGGTTCCTGCGTTGTAGCTATTAACCTGTTATCAGAATCATGATAGAGAAATACCTTTATTTCGTCATCAATGTGCAGGCCTTTTGGTGCAAATCTTTTAGGCAGCAGTATCCCATCTTTCCCATCATCAAGATAGAAACCAAATTCCACTTTGCGGGAAACTTTGAGCGTATTATACATGCCAACCTGTACCATGAAAAAATATATATTGTAAAGATAGTACCATCATCTGCACTAAATGCTTAATGCACTACCGCGGCATTGAGAAAAAATGTTTAAGCATTATTGTTATTCTTAACGGAATAAATAAATCTTATAGTAACAGGCAAGAGAAAAAAATTGAATTCTTTCTTTATACCTTCAGTTCACTTTAATTTCTTTAACATCGGGGTGTTTTCAATAAACAATTTAAAGTTATCAGGGCGCTGAATAATGTCATTATGCGCGTGCAGCGTATGAATAAAAATAATTTTATTGTCTTGAATAATACCCGGTGTTACATCTGTTTCTTCCAGCGAATCTGCCTGGATATTTAAATTCTTTATTTGACTCATCATATTCTTTGTTTCATCAAAAGTGCCTCCATCATTTGTATAAATATTTATAAAACGATGATCATTGGCGGCAGTTAACCAGGATAAAAATTTATCTGTATCTGCATATAAGGCATCGAATAAAATAACTTCATTTACGGGTATGTTACCATTTTGTAAGATATCAGCCATAACCCTGTACGCACCGCTATGACCCGCAAGAAGAACATTCCCGGTATGGTCACTGGCAGATATAACATGCATATTTACCAGTTTTTTAAGAACATCAGCTACCAGGTTATTGAAGGTATTTTTCTGTTCCAGCTTACCACCATAACTATCCGGAGCATCTTTGGCAGTTTCAGCTAAAACCAATACAGCGTTGATTCCTGATTCAGCAAATTGTCTTGATAAACTATATCTTATCAAAGCACTATCAATATTATTATTCCACCCGTGAAACCAGAAGATCATATCCACTTTCTGCTTTGCAATAAAATTCTTTGGCGTAATAATAATTACAGAACTATCCCAATAATGATCTGCTGTAGTATATAAGATATCATTATACAGGTGCCCCTCCATTCTGCCTGTATCGGGGAAAGACGTGTGGGAAGATGTTATTTTAAATTGATTTAGTTGAACCTGGCAAATGCATACTGTGCATGCACTTAATAAAACGGAGAAGATCAATAGTTCTTTTATCATAGATAAATATAAGAAATGAGTTGCGTGAAATAATAAGTGCTGCTGCTTAACGTCACTACCAGAATAAAAATAAATTAAATGTTCATCATGTTACGCAGGGTAATATGAAGTGCAGATGCTTTATTCAGCAGCGGTTCAAGAATAGAATAATGATTGATGCCGGGTAATTCTAAGAATTCAATAGCTGTGCTTTTATCTTTCCAGTTATCATACAGTTGCCTGCTCTGGCATTTGAATTCATCTGTTTCATCTGCACCTACACATACAAATAACTGACAGTTCTTGTCAGGTATTAATTCAACAGGGCTGTTGCGCACTGCTGTTTCCCTGCTTATATTTAATACTGAATTCAGTTGTAGCAGTTGAACCGGCAACAGGTTAAATATGCCACTGAGCAGGCAAGCCCCTTTAATAAAACCTGCAGCATTTTGTTGCATCCATTCTTTCTCTATTAACATAGCAGCGAGATGAGCGCCGGCGCTGTTACCCATTATATATACCTGTTGCGGGTCGCCATTAAACTGTTGTAAATTTCTATGCAACCACAATACTGCTTTGCGACATGATGCTACCATCTCATTAACAGTTGCGGCCGGCGCAAGCGGGTAATTTATCAGCACCGTTGTTACATCATCGGCATAAAAAGCCTCTGCAATAAAATGAAACGTTGTTTTATCAAACAGGTGCCAGTAACCACCATGAATAAAAATCAGTGTTTTTGAATTTGGTTTAGCGGGAGGAAATACATCAAGACATTCTCTTTCATTATCTCCATAGTGAATGTCTTTAATAACGGGATATTTTGCTCTTGTTTCTTTACTCAGTTTTTCCCACCGTTCAAAGTAAGTTGCAAAATCAGGAACATGCAGCCGAATGTTATATTGGTTATTTAATTGCTCCTTGTTATACTGTTTATAGATCAACATGAAATGTTGTTTGCCATTCCTTATCCATTCAGGCAGTTAAAGACGATCTTATAAAATTCGGGATGTGATTGCCATGTTTTACCTGTAACAATTTTACCATCCTGTATCGCCTCGCCGGGAGTTACGTAAATACCGCCGCAACTTTCCACTTCAGACTTTACATGCTCGTAGCAGGCAATTTTTTTCCCGTTCACCAAGCCGGCCGTAACAAGTATCTGCGAACCATGGCAAATAGCGAAAATATATTTACCTGTATCTGAAAACGTCCTTACAATTTTTATCACTCTTGCATCATTACGCAAATATTCCGGCGCCCTGCCACCGGGCATCAGCACCGCTTCATAGTCGTCTGTGTTTACTTCATCAAATGAAATATCTGATTCAATAATATAACCTTTTCGTTCCACGTATGTATCCCAACCCAATTCAAAATCATGCATTACCAGGTTCATTCTTTTTATCGCTGGCGCTGCTATTACCGGGGTATAGCCTGCTTCTTTTAATCTGTGTGTTGCATAAAGTATTTCAAAACTTTCACCTGCATCACCCGTAATAATAAGTATTTTTTTTGTTGCTGGCATATGACAGATTTTGTATCAACCGTGTTTAATGATATGCTGCTAAAGATAATTAAGAACGCCTATCACAACACTATTTTCAACTTTCAAATAATATTATCAACAATATACCTGGGCCATACCTCTGCCGTATTAAGTCCGTTAAATAACGGAGTTGATATGAAGCAGGTAACTACCCGGTACTTTCCTGTCTTGTAAAGGAAAAATCCCGGTTTAACATGTATATTGTCCCATAAACAAGAACATACAATGCGTATAATTTAATGCGCTGATAGCTTATGTAAACCGCAAGATGAAAAGGGATTTGAAGTAACCAACAGAAGGACTATTTAATTATATTTGAAAACCGGAACAATAATAAAAATGAAAACCTTAGCACTAATTGCAACAGTATTACTTTTTGCATGTAAAAAAGAAGATACTGCTTTAAAAACAGGTAATATAAGTAAACAAACAACAGATACGTTAACAACTGATACATCAACAACAGAGTTTTTAGGATTTGACTCTTACGGGCAGAGTTTGTCTGTTGGTGGTGATGCAGGTAAAGTTGCTTATGTTGTAAGCAGCACCCAAAAATATAATTCTGTAATGCCAAATTTGGGAGTAAGAAGTATTGAATATAAAAAACAGGTTCCCGTTTCATTTGTGCCATTAATAGAACAGGTGAGCAGTGATGGCACTTTTGGAGAAACACTGGTTTCAGGCGCTTGCGAAATGTTTGCGCAAAGTTATCCCGACAGGCCGTTTATTTTGCATGGAGTTGCTTCAGGCTCGGGAGGCCAGACAGTATTACAATTATCCAAAGGGTCATCTAATTATACCCGGCTTACAAATGATATGCAGACTGCGTATGTAATTGCTGAAGGGATGGGAGACACATTCTCATTAGGATCAACAGGATATACCCAGGGAGAAGCTGATATTACGGCAGGCACCAGTTATGATGATTACAGGCAGGAACTTGTGCAGTTACATGATGATATTAATGTGGATGTACCTGCTATAACCGGGCAAACTAATTCAATTCCTTTCATCGTAGGCCAGGTCAGCAGCATAAACAGGACTTCTGCATCTATGGCCAATCCCGGGATAGCATTAGCGCAATTGGATTTGTGTATCAACGATTCCGGGTTTACACTTGCCACACCGATGTATATGTTTGACTATCTTCCGGACAATACTCATTTTGATGGATTACACTACAGGATGCTTGCAGCTTATTACGGGTATGCCGCAAAGAAGTTACTGGTAGATGGAGTAAAGAATTTTGTCTATGTAAAATCAACCAGCGTAGTTAAAGATGATATCTACCTGGAGTTTAACGTGCCTGTGGCTCCTCTTGTGTTTGATACCATCCAGGTGGTCAATCCCGGTAACTATGGGTTTGTTGTAAAAAATTCTATGGGAAAGAACATGAAACTAAAAGTGGTTGAAATAACAGGAAGTGATACTGTTCATATAAAATGTGCGAACTCCCCATCAGGCGGCCAGGTATCATACGCCATTAATGGACTTTTGAAGAAGGCGGGGAGAACATCAGGACCAAGAGGCTGTTTGAGAGACAGCCAGGGTAGCACGATTATCTTTGACCCCGGGGGAACAAATTACCCGCTTAACAACTGGACTCCTATATTCAGGATTCAGTTATAAAACAGATTGACGATTCACGTAGATCAACCTTTGAATAAAAACACATAGTCTATGTGTGAAATATATAGTTGCCATTGTGCCTTGTGCAGTATAACCTTGGCAGGTTTTTATTATAAAGAGCAGCTAAACCCAGTCAAACCTTCAGGTTTCAATTGACAGGTATTAAAACCTATCCCTTAATTTTCAATGTGTCTGCTTTAATAAAGAGCATTCCCTTTGCTGCAAGCGTGTCTGTGGCAGTTTGATTTTTACCACATTCCAAACCCAGGCACAATAAATAATACCTCGCTTTTGGTGGTTTTACAAATTGAAAAACCTGTTCACCGGCCTGCACTTGCCCGTTTAACCAGCCGGTGGCCGCAGTAATATACCCCGATTCCATTGTATTGTAAGGGAAAAACAGGCAGGTCAAAATATATTGGTAACAGTCATTGGGTTTACTTAAAAAAGGAGGGGCGGCGCTTTTTAAGTGCACAACCAGTTTTTGTTTGGCGTTTTCTATATTCAATGCAGGCAATCCGCCAAATCGTTCCAGCGGGTAGGCGGCATTTAGTTCCAGCCCTTCCAGGTTGCTGAGCAGGTCGATAAACTTATTGCTTTTGCCGGGAAACATACGGCCCACTATTTTCTGCCATAACCTTTTTTCTTTAAAATCTGCCGCAAACACTTTCACAAGATCGTGTACCTGCCTGGCGGCGCGGTTTATAATTTTTAGTTTCCGTACATTCCCGGCAAGTGACGGGTTGATCCCGGCCTTTTTCTTACTGCCCCTTGGCATTCTCACATGCGGCGCATACGCTTTACTGTTTACAAAAACCAGCCCTCCTAATTTGCCCTGCAGCTGAATTACCGGGTGAATATTTTTTGCCATGATCACTAAATTTTATTATCTTACAACCACCACCGTTTAACACTGCACAAATATAATTTTTTAATCTTTCTCCAATTAATATACAGGTGCCTTACAGGGATGTTATAGGGACCTTATAGGGATGTTATAGGGATTCTTGTTGCCGGTAAATGGATGTTAACTGCATATATAATCCCGGTTAAAGCCATCTGTGCAGCATTAACTGCTCTCCGCAATAGCAGCCATTCCTGGTGTCACTGCTTCCTATAACATCATTCCCGGCTTATGCTCCGCTAACAGCTAACTGCCTATAGCTAACAGCTTCTTTCAACTGTGTTCCCGAAAGCCAATCCTTCAGCTAAATCCATTCTGTGTAATTACTATTATTTGTATTGTGTTTTACCTCGTTGTATATCCGGGAAAAATACCGGTTTATATGTATGTTTTCCCATAGGTATGGGCATGCAATGCGTGTAGGTTTGGTGTATTGAATTTTATATAAAATTAAAGAGTGACGAAAGATATTTTAAAAACTTGATCCTATGCAGTACAATTTGTAACAGGTGTTTAAACGGTTTGTTTGAATAACATTGAAAGAATTATTACTTAATTTATTTAAAATAAAAATTTTATGTTTAATATCGTTACGGGATTATTACTGACTACTGTGAACCCGAAAATATTTATCCCAACACCAAATTATCCTTTGCAAAGACTGCTTTTTCCTTGTTTATTTATTTAATTCCTGCGCGTAAAATACGTTGAGGATGTGGGATTTTCCCTATTGCAGCGTGTATAAGATGTTTCTATTTTCGGTAAGTTTTTAAATAGTAATTTTTTTTGAAATAATTAATACAAAAGTCTATGTTTAATAATGTCGCTTTAGATGTTTTTATTGGGCTAACATTTGTCTTTCTTTTGTATAGCCTCCTGGCAACAATAATACAGGAAGCAATTGCAGGTTTTTTAAATCTCAGAGGTGCGTTACTTGTTAAAGCTATTAGGGTAATGCTGAATGATCGGCAATCAACAAATTATAGCAGTAATTTATTGTTGAATGTTTTGCAAAGAGTGGGGCAAGCACTAAAAAATCAATGGAATTATTTAGGGTGTCGTTTGCCGGATAAGTCATTAGCTAAAGCTTTTTATAAACATCCAAGTATAAAATATCTTAGTACAAGCAGCCTTAGAAGTAAACCGTCCTATATCAATCCAAATAATTTTTCTTCTACGCTTACAAAAATTTTAAGAGGGCGTTATTATGATGGAAGTATACCTGAAATTGTTTCAATATTTCAGACACTTTATCCTAAAACCCCAAATCAGCTGCCTATAGTAAACGTAGGCCTTAATGATTCTGTTATTGCAGATATTAAGCCCGAAACATTAGATCAATTGAGGCAATTATTTGTAGATGCTGATAATGATATAGATAAGTTTAAAAGTCTACTTGAAAATTGGTTTAATGAAACGATGGACAGAACCAATGGTTGGTATAAACGACAAACTAAACGCATTCTCTTTTTTATCGGATTATTTATTGCAATTACAGGAAATGTAGATACTATAAAGATTTATCACATTCTCGCTACAAACCAGAGTGCAAGAGACCAGATGGTTCAGCTGGCTACGCAATCGCAAAATAAATATGGCAGCCTTGTTAATGATACTAACCAGGCGAAACAATTTGATAGCGCTGCCTATGCAACCGTTACGAAAGATATAGATAATGCTGGCAGTATATTAGGAATTGGATGGTCTTCAGTTAAACAACATGATAGTTTATTGTCAGTTAAACATCATATAGATAGTTTGGCAGATAGTTTAAATAATCACATTAAAAGTAAATCTATAGCTCTGTATTCTTTAACTAAAAAAGATTCTTTAATAGCCAGACAGGATTCTTTAGCTATAAAAGATTCTTTGGTCAAAAAAGATTTTTTGATCATAAATCAAAAAGCGATCAATTCAGCGCTCGCCAGGATAGAATATAAAAGATGGGATAGTTGGTCCATACTTGGATGGCTAATAACTGCTCTTGCATTAACCTTAGGCGCTCCTTTCTGGTTTGATCTTTTAAATAAATTTATTAGCCTTCGTTCTTCAGGTTCGAAACCTACTGATAGTGATTCTAATTCATCAGCAAGCGATACAACTCAAGCTCAACCACAACCTCTAAGCGTAACTGTAAATTCTTCTAATACAACAGATGAGGAGGCTGTAGGATAACATGGAAAAGTTAGTTGTAAACGTAAAAAAGTTAAACAAAAGGAAAGTAATTCCTTCATCACTGCCTGATAACAACAATATATCAGGGATGGTATTTCTTAATTATACTTTTTACGGAGATGAAGTAATACCTGTTCCTAACCCTGCCCTGGGAAAATGGTATAAAGACAAAGACGGTTATTTTTATTGGGGTGGGGGACTGAATGTATTTGAAACTATAGATGCTGATACTGATATATTTCAACCGGCAGACAGCCTGCAACCGGCTTCAGCAAGCATAACAACTCAGATAAAAAATAAAATCGAACATGTTGTAAATGTTTTTGAAACAGGTTCTGTTCAAGGTGATTACTCAGAATTAGTAAAATATTTCGATTATAATAACCCGGTCACCAAAACAAAAACTCAACAGGTTACTTATGGACGGTCCCAAACAACAGAATTCGGCAATCTTAAAGATCTTATCCAGGACTATGTACAGGCCAACGGCATGTATGCTGCACAATTGCAACCTTATATCAACAGAATTGGTAACCAACCAACGCTTGCGAGTGATAATGTGTTTTGTCAGACATTGATTAATGCAGGTAAAAACGATCCTGTTATGATAACCTGCCAGGATAATTTTTTCGATAAGGCTTATTATACTCCTGCCTTTAATTGGTTTACAACAAGCGGCTTTACATTCCCTTTAAGCCTTTTGGTAATTTATGACAGCAAAGTTCATTCAGGCGGAATACTATCTTTTCTTACAAATAAATTTTTAACGAAAGTGCCTGCGGCAGGTGGCAATGAAAAAGAATGGATAACCAATTATGTTGAAGTACGACAGAATTGGCTTGCCAATAGCAGCAGTTCTTTGTTGAGGGCAACAGTATATAGAACAGAATGTTTTCAACAGCAAATACTGAATAATAACTGGGATTTATCTCAAAAGATAAATGCTCATGGAATAATTGTATAAAATATCAATAAGACAGCTATGCCTCAGTGTACAGTAACAGCAAACAAATTAAACAAACGGAGTTTTATACCCAGGCAATTGCCCGAGCCGCTTGGCATTGTGGGAGTTGTAAATAAAGATTTCACATTTGAAGGGGAAGAAGTTGCTGCATCCGATATACCCAACTCCTCATTAGGAACATGGTATATGGATGGAAACAATAATTTTTATTGGGGCGGAGGGGTGAATGCGAATGGTTCAAATACTCAAATGAATATTGCATTAACTTCTGTTCAGATACCATATAACTATAATCAACAGATTCAAAATATTTCTGAGGAATGGAAAAATGCAAATGGAGATGGTGTAATTGTAGCAATATTAGATACCGGATGTTACGCTCATCCCTTTTTAAAAGATGCAATAGCTCTTCAATACAACGTATTTGATAAAAGCAGTAATCTTGCTGATGATAATTCAGGCCATGGCACCTTTGTTGCCGGCCTTATTGCCTCAAATAATAATGGTCAGATAGAAGGTGTTTCTCCAAAAGCTAAACTAATTGTTGTAAAAGTTGCTAACAATGGTTTTGACGTCACAGAAGACAATGTATATGATGGCTTAAATTGGCTTCTTACAAAATGTCCATTGACTCCAGATATTATAAATGTTAGTCTTGATTTCCCTGTTATTAATAATGCTCAAAAGTTTGCGGATGCGTTCAAAGCTTTTTCTGATAAAAAAGTTATAACTCTTGCCGCAGCTCAAGACGACGAAGGACTTTTACAAAGCATAAATTATCCAGCAAAAGATGATAATGTAATAGCAATAGGAGCTTTAAATGCGGAAAGTACTGTAATTACCAATGGGAATAGTAACAAAATCAATGCAAAAGTTAAATATCTTCTGCCAAATATTGTTTACAATTCGCTTGATACAATACTATCTAATATAACAACCGACCAAGGCAGCAGTTTTGCAACTGCAATTACTTCAGGAGTTTTTTCGTCAGCATTGGCCTATTCAAGAAAACGAAATATACGAACTCCTTTAATTGATTTTATTGATAATTCGCTTGAAGTTTTTAACGCCAATATTTTTACTAACAACTTAAATATTTATAAACTATGAAATGCTTAATCTTCACCTTTTGTTTTGTTTTTCTTTCTTTCTTGGGATATGATCAAAACACATACTATGATGCTATTCAATTACGGAAATATGTTTCAGGCAATACATTAACTGCAATTACATTCAAGATTGATCAATTGCTAAACCAAGATTCAATTATAAGAAGTAAGATTAATGCTAAAGATAAAGATTCTTCAATTTTGAAAAAACAAAAACTTTCATTAGACACTATAACGAAGGATTTAATAAGCAAAAATTTTGATACTATTTATAGTATCCTGAATAAGTATTTCCCAAATATCAATTCTAATAGCACTCCAAGTGCAATAAGTGATTCTCTACACGTCAACCCTTTTTTTAAAACGATATCTTTTAGCGGTAAAGGTGAAGGACAGATAAATCCATCAACTAATTCTCTTTTGAACGGTATATTCTCTTCCATCGGCGGCCTCGATGTAACCAACATTGCAGATGGCCTTGCAAAGTTTTTGGTGAAGCGTACTAAGCAGGAATTAACTATTTCCTTTTTCAGCAAATTCGATTCATTAATTGCTAAGTATCCTGATTTACGAACTGTATTTCCGCAAACCTACCAGGCGCTTACTATTATTGGCGATGAGATATATAACTACCAGGGTTATATACAAACACTGAGAGAAAGCTTTGAAAAAGATTTACAAAACCTGAATACAAATCTTCCTGCAATAATTCCTAATCATCCGGTTTTCTTTTCAGCGCACGAAGAACTTGCTGCTACTTTAAGAAGTGGTTGTTATATAGCTGGAAGTTTAAGAGATAAGATGCATCCGGGTGATATATTGGCAAACTACCCCGCTGAATATCTTGACTCACTGAATCCTAACTGGAAAGGAGCAATTCAAACGTTACAATTAATATCTGCTTCGTTGAGGGATACAGCATCTGTTAATGGTAACAGCGATTCGGCTAATTATTGGGTAAGCGCAAGGCAAATGAAAGAGCTGGTTAGTGATACAATTACTTTCAAAATTTATCTTGGTTTAATTTATCAGCAGGCATTAACTTTTAATAAGGATATAAGTGGTACGCCGCATTCGATAATGTTTGAAAAACATGATTCAAATAGTATAGTATCTATTAGTTTAGACAGCGTATTACGATTTGTAGCCAGTCAATATTCCCAATACACACAATTGTCAGCATTCATCACCAATTTTGGCGCAAAAGCAAATAAGCTTAACACACTTATTAAACAATATCAAAAGCAAACATCAGATTCCCTGCTAATCCAGCAATATTATAATTATGCTACTGCAACTGTTGACTTGCTTAAACAGGCAGCAACAATTACCAGTATTCCTGTAGTGAGAAAAGTACTGAACATGAATCTCACAGATACGTTGCAGGATTATTTTGATGTGGTTCAATCTGCATCGGATCTTGTATTGAATATAAGTAAACGCAATTATTCTGCGGCTGTAGTAAATGTCACACACATTTATGATGTAGTAATTGCACGAAAGACGAAATATTATGCCGCTCTTTATCCTGTAAGTAATGATGGTTCAAAAGCATTAAAAGATTTAAAAAAGAATGTAAACCAAGCTGTAAAACAATCAAAAGATATTTCTTCTTTACAGGCTGTTGATATAAAAACAATAGCTGATACTTCCTTATCAAATGATCTTCGGAATGCTTTAAGAAACGCTGATACGCTTGCCAGTTACAATGATGTATCAAAAGTGCAGTCGTATATTTTCAAATATGGCTCTTTTATGGCAGCGATGACACAGGCACAATCATCAGATGATGTAGAAAATACAATTGAGGCTTTTGCATTACCGGCAGGTTCAGCCCGTATTAAACGTGAAACACCTTTTAATGTTGCGTTAAACGCATACGTAGGTGTATATACTGGCTATGAAAAAATTAATGGCTTTGATAATAACTGTTGGCAGTTTAACTCCTTTGGCGTTACAGCGCCTATTGGAATATCCGTGAGCTTGGGGAAACAAAAATCTATTTTACAGGGAGGACCCTTTAGCAGTTGGAAAAAATTTGATGGACATTGGTCTTATTCATTGTTTCTATCTGTTATTGATATTGGTGCCGTGGCCGCCTTCAGATTTAATAATGACAGTACAACAATTAAAAATGATGCCGGTGGACACGATACCTTATCTGCTTCACAATCACCATCAATAGAGCTTGAGAATATCATATCGCCCGGATTGTTTTTTTCAATAGGTATTCCCAAATGCCCTATCTCAATAAATCTTGGGGCACAAATGGGGCCTAATCTCAGAAATATCAGCAGCTCAAATAATACAACACAACTCGATTTTGATAAAAACATTTATTGGCGGTATAGTATTTCTGTATGCGTTGATATTCCGGTTTTGAATTTCTATACAAAATCAAAATAAACTCTCAATAAATAATTAATAATCTTTTTTATGCCCGATTATATCTTTTCCGCCAGGAACATCAACGATAATTCTTTTGGCAATGATGTTGATACCACCGTGCATTATTTAATTGTGCCGGATGATGCAAATGCAATTTCCACCGTGCATATTGTAACGCAGAAAGACTGGCTGCTAAATTTAATAAAACCTGATGCACCACCCGATCCTCTTGATGATATTCTTATCTACGTGCACGGATATAATAATAGTGACAATGACATGCTCGCTAATCACCGCATAATAAAAAATGGATTAGAAATGATCGGTTACAAGGGCAAAGTTGTAAGTTTCGACTGGCCTTGTGGCAACAGTGCACTTATGTATTTGCCAGACAGGCACAAAGCAAAAATAACGGCCATGCAACTTGTAAACAGCGGTATTGCATTATTGGCAAGGCAACAGGATAAAAACTGCACCATCAATGTACATTTATTAGCCCACAGTACCGGCGCGTACGTGGTAAGAGAAGCTTTTGATGATGCTGACGATACCAATGAGGTAAGCGCTGGCGATAATGCAGGCGTTGGCGTAAATGCCAGCAACTGGATGGTTACACAAATGATGTTTATTTCAGGCGACGTATCTGCTTCTTCCATGAGTGAAGGCGCTTATGCTAATTCCATTTATGCGCATAGCGTAAGGGTTACCAATTATTCTAATCCTTATGATAAAGTGCTTGCTTTGTCCAATATAAAACGCGCAGGTTTTGAAAACCGTGTGGGCAGAATTGGATTGCCTTTGGATGCACCTGCAAAAGCAGTGAATGTAAATAATGGCCCTTATTTTAATACGATTAAAGATGATGTGGCGGGTATTTCATTCACTCATTCCTGGTATTTTAATCCGGATTATAATCAGATTTTTATGCAGGATTTACTCTACACAATTCAAGGTGACATTGACAGGAATTATATACCAACACGTGAGCTTGTAAATAGTGAATTGGAACTTAAGATAGCTTTATAATCATAATGCAGGATTGCTGTTGTATTATGATCTGTGTTGCAATCGTTGCTTGATGTTCAACAAGCATCAATAATTACCTTGATTGTTTATTAAAGTGAAAATCATTCATAATTTTTTGCATCATTTATTAAAAACACTTTATTATGTCAAGACAAACAATTATAATAACTGCCAAAGGAGAAGATGGCACTAAAGAATCTCCGGCAAATTCAAACAAAACAAAATATGGTGTTTGGTATGGTTTAAACGGGGAAAAATGGTGCGCCATTTTTGTAAGCTGGGTGTATGATCATGCCGGTTCTCCGCTTGGTTTTATTGAAACCGCGAAGGGATACCAGAGCTGCCAGGGCGGTTACAATCATTGGAAAACTACAGGCCAGCTCACTAATGACCCGCAAATAGGAGACATTGTATTATATGATTGGAATGGCGATGGACATTGCGATCATACAGGCATTTTTGATGTATGGACAGATGCAGGGAAAACATCATTTTTTGCATGGGAGGGTAATACTTCTGTGAGTAACGATAGCGATGGAGGCATAGTGATGCGCAGGCAAAGAAAAAGAAATTTGGTGAGGGCATTTGCCAGCCCGGCTGTACTTGGCAACACCTCACCAACTGTTACAGATAATAATATAAAAATAGGAGACATTGGAACAGAAGTAACTTCCATACAAAAAATGCTGCATGATCTTAATTATACTATAACAGTAGATGGTGAGTTTGGAAACAAAACAGAATTAGTAGTTAAACAATTTCAAACAGATAACCAGATACCAGCAACAGGTATTGTAACACCCGAAGTGGTTGGATTATTAGAAGAAAAATCATCAGAGCCGAACGTAGCCGATAAAAAATTTATTTCAGGTTCCTACCTGCGTAAAGGTGATTCAGGTTCTGCAGTGTTAGCCTTACAAAAGGCACTTAATACGGAAGGTGCCATCCCTCAGTTAACAGCAGATGGAGTATTCGGCAGTGACACTGTAGCTGCCCTTAAAATGTTCCAGAAGGCAAAGTCTTTAGATGTGGACGGCATAGCAGGACCAAAAACATTTGCAGCGCTGGGTATAAGTGTATAATTATACCTTATTGGATGTAATATAGAGCTGAATTTTTCATTTTCTATAAGGTAATTTCTAATCATTTTACATATGAACAATCTAAAGTATACCCTTTTTGATCTCTTTGTTTATACCTTACCGGGAGCGCTGCTATTATTTAGTGGTTATGTAGTTTATTTTGGTAATGATAAGCATTTCTCGTCTCAAACAATAGGAAGTATCTTTTCAAACCTAAATATCTATGAGGCTGCAATATTTATTATATTTTCTTATTGCTGTGGCTTTGTCTGTTCAATCATAGGATATTATTTTTGGCGGCTAAAAGAATTATTTTTTCCGATTTTCAAAAAAGATGAAGAGCCAAAAAGCAAGTCGAAAAAATTTGCTACTGTGAGGGAGCTTAGCAAAGAGAATTTTAAATACATAGAACAATGGAATGTTTTAAAAAATTTTGCTTCTGCATTATCGGTAGTATTACTTGTAATTGATTTTCTCTTTTTTTACCAATATAATGGGTTTCCGGTTATATGTTTTTTAATCGGTATGATTTTAAG
Source organism: Bacteroidota bacterium (assembly GCA_013289015.1). Lineage (GTDB taxonomy): Bacteria > Bacteroidota > Bacteroidia > Chitinophagales > Chitinophagaceae > Parafilimonas. The sequence continues at coordinate 16,061 of JABDAV010000052.1, forward strand.
TATTTTAATTCTTTTCCAGGCTTCAAATTATCATCGTTGGGCTTTGATTGATTTAGATAATGCATATCAATTTTGCTTGCAGGAACAATCAAAGCAATCATAGGAAATGTTTAATGCTAATTTAGCTTCCGGTATCCAAAAATTTCAATATAAAAACTTCAGTCGCAGTGTAATCGTTCCAATTTGCATCCTACATCGTTCTATGAGTACTTTTGTTAGAACAAGAAATAAATCATACACCCCACTTTTAACAACAACTCTCTTATTCAGCAGAATCTGTTTTCCCGCCGTCATTTACATCAGGCGTGTCTTTAGCATCGCCGGTATTTAAAGCTCCCCTCTTATTTTCCGGGTTTGTTTTATTCTGATCATCCTGCAGTTTTCGTGCAGGTGGCCATTGCGCATGTTCGGCATCCAGTAAAGATTCCACCCTTGAAACAAATAAAGATTCTTTATCAATTCCCGGTTTGCCATATTCACCCACATTAAAATGATAATAATGAATTTCCGGTTTTAGTTTCTCATAAGTTGAACGGTAGGTGATCCATAATTCCTGGTAATTGAATGTCTTTAAGCCGGTAGTAAGAATTGCAACCACACTGGATATGATTACCACAACCAGACTTAATGGAACTGAGTTGCCGCCTGTTTTTACAAACAGGGTATTCAGTGCAGCAATAACAGGTGTTACTGCAGACAGAATGATCAGTATCCACTGAAACCTTTTATACTTCTTTTGATTTTTTGCAGACGTATCACTATAATATTTCATCTGCTTTTCATAACGTTCCTGTACATACGTATCGAAAGCTTTTTCATCCATAACAGCAGTTTTGCTTTTTTGAAGATAATAAAAATTGGCCGTTGAAAAGCAAGAGCATATTTTTTTGGATCAATTTACCTCATCATTCGCCAGGCTCTTTGTCTTCCCCTGCCTGCACGTTATTGTTCTTTTATAGTTGTTTTGTAACATCTTTTTTAGATCAGGCATTCTGCCCGATTTGTAAATTGATCCGGCAATTGATTAACCGGTGTTTTTGTATAAACGCTTAACTGCTTTACAACATTGAATGAACTACCTCGCAGCAGAGCTGACGGGGTATTAAAACAACCGCAGCTGTTGCTCATGAAGCTTTTTGTATTCCTTTTCGGCTCCCTGAGATTTCACATATTGCTGAATTGTATTTTCATCTCCATGCCTGCCTGCTGTATTCACATAATAGCCCCTTGTCCAAAATTCTCCGCCCCAAAGTTTTTGCTTTACTTCCGTTAAACTCAATCTCATAACGTTTAGATATCTCAATGCATACTTCCCTTCAAACTCCTATCAACTGCTTCTGAAAAACAACCCGACGATATTTTGCAGGACATACATAATGATATAACAAAACAGATACATTATAGCTCTTATGTATATATTCACTCACCTCATAAAGATAATATCAAAGGCGAAGCAGAGCTTCGCGGAACTGACCCGGGAGATTAGCGTGAGTTCGGGTTAACACAAAGTAATCCTGAAAGGATTTAATTTGAATAACCCCGTAAGAATTGCGGGGTAAAAAACGGGTAAACAACATTGAACCCTGAAAGGGTTCAATTGATTGATTACGATTTTATCCTCCGTTTGCATCGAAGGCTATTCATAGTAAGCCCTTCAGGCTTAAACTGAATTCACATTGATTAATATAACGTGAGCTTTGAATGTTATTGCACCACATAATCATAGGCTTCACGGCAATCCGTCTATGTGTTCCTCTATGTCAACTATGTGGTTAATTTTAGAAGTCTGAACTATTATAAGATTGAATTTCAGTTCGTAATATCCAAAACCCACGTTAATATAAGGCTTATGTTTCTTCTGTTGAAAATACGGTGAGGTTTGCGGGTTTTTCCCGTAGTAACAGCTTAAATGCATACATACATTTAAGCAAAATATTTTTAACCATTAAAACTTCAATTATGGCAGATTTAAATGTAGGTTCATTCAGTATTACACAAACACAGATCAGTCAAATTACAAATGATGTAACACAAGTAGTAATACGCTTGTATTATGACACCAATCCAACTGCGGGCTGGACAATTGCAGCAGAAGGACCGCTCGGTTCAATAACATTATGTCCAAAGCCTTGCGGAAAGGTCAGTTAATTGCCTGCTAAATTGCGGGGTAGATTATTCCGGAATAAGAAGTCTTGGAAATTTCTAATAAAAGCTAATTGTTCGTTTTAAAATAAATTGCTTTAGAAAATTTTCTTATCCGGAAGTTATATTAATTTACCCCACGCAATAAACTGTGCAATGTGAGATCATTTCTTTGCAATGAACTGGAGCCTTTTGCCTATTTGATTTATGTGCTCGCTGTTGTGTTACAATCGAGGCATGATAGATCAATCAGGTACAAGGTTCTTTCTGTTTATTATATCGGGTGCGCAGTGTTCTTATACATAGGTATTGTTTTTTTTGAAGAAAACGAATGGACGTATAATCTTATCTTCTTTGCCAATATCCTTGTTTTATCGTGGTATTATTTCAAGCTTTTTGATGATGAAACAAAAAAGAGGTTGGTTATTATATGTAGTATATTCAATGCGATCGCTTTTGTTTGTACAAATATTATCTATCTTAGGTACGATCGGTATAATGACGATATTTATGGAATTTCATTTATAACTATTGTTCTTTATTCGCTTTTATATTTATACCAGCTGCTCGTTAATATGAAAGAAGAAGGTTTGCAGTTAAATTTTGATTTCTGGCTTACCTGCGGGTATCTTTTATACTTTCTCGGATCGTTTATTATAGTACTTTATTATAATCATTCCAAAGATTACCTCGCAAGGGGAGATATGTGGCAAATACATAACAGTATCTTATTCATTTGTTCGGCTGCTACTCTGCTGGTTAGCCTGCAAATTTCTAAAAAGAATAATTTGCATCATGTCTGATCTCACTCCCATTATTTTAGTTACCGTTTTACTTTTTGTGGTGGCTGCAGGCATTATTGTATTTGTGCTGATCTATCAGAAAAAACAATTGCAATACATGAGTGAAAGAAAACAACTCAAGGCAAACTATGATAAAGAAATTTTAGAAAGCCGGCTCGAGATACAGGAGCAAACGATGAAAAGCATATCGCAGGAAGTGCATGATAACATAGGCCAGGTATTGAGTGTTGCGAAATTAAACCTGAATATGATCAATGTAGATGATTCGGCCCCGGTGATTCAGGAAAAGCTAAATGATATATCAGAGTTGTTGAGAAAAGCTATACAGGATCTGCGCGATTTATCAAAGAGTTTACACAGCGATATTATTGCAGAGAACGGTTTACTAAAAGCCATAGAAAGCGAGCTTAACATATTGAAAAAAACAGGCGCGTATGTTATTACGCTTAATATAGAAGGAAACTATTATCATTTGCCTGAACAAAAAGAATTGATCTTATTCAGGATGTTCCAGGAAATGATCAATAACATTATCAAACATGCACAAGCTTCGGTTATTAATGTAAGTGTTACTTTTCAGCCGCAGCAATTTATGCTTGGCATTAACGATAACGGGCTGGGTTTTAATTTTGCAAATATTGATACTGCCAAAGGCATGGGATTAAAAAATATCATCAACAGAAGTCAATTGATCGGCGCTCACTATTTTATAGATAGCCAGATTGCAAAAGGCACTGCTATAAAAATTGATCTTCCTGTAATACAGGCTGAGATCGGTTTATGATTGAATATAGATTCAACAAAGAATTTTAGTAAGATTCAATTAATAAAACATTAATTCCAATAAATATTGTATTGATTGAAATGTTTTATAATAAATTGTAGCCAATAACCTTTTGATTTATGGAAAACTTGCAAGCCATTTTTGCCCAAACAGGAGAATTGGCATCAGATGAAAAATTAAGTGATAAAAGCACATTGGTGCAGCCCGTACAGTTAGCAGCAGGAAAATCATATCCTGTAAATGCGGGCGATGTAACCTTTTCAATAGGAGCAGGCACAAATTTATCAGTGCAGTTATTTAATGATGAAGATGATAAAGATGAAGATGGTTTTTTATCAGCGAAAGACGCAGATATAAATTTTAATACTGCAACCGGCGCTTATTTAAAGTATGCGATAATTGTAAACGCGAAAGCAAACGCCCAGGGAAAAGGCACCGCGGATATAGGGTTTAATTTTTCTGTTTCAGCAGACCTGCTTTTAAAAAATTTATTCTATAAAAAGCACAGCAATACAGATGCAATAAAAGATGCTTTTTTGTTTGATGTAGGCAATTTCAAAACCATCTTTAAGTTTGAAGATGTTGAAAATTTAGAGATCAATGATGCGCTTTGTTTCAAAGCAACAACCAAACTCTCTTCAAATATTACCATCAGCTGGAGTAATATTTTATCGCAAAGCTTTTCTTTACTCTCGAAAAAATTGCCTGTTCCCGTAACATTCGATATTCAGCTTTCTCCTTCTTTCAAGGCCGCGTTTAATTTAGACATAACTGATGATTTTAATTATTTCATTAAAAAAATTGACGCCACTAATTGCCTCGTAAAAGTTTCAAAAGCTAAAAATACCAAAGCCGGTTTATCAGCCGGATTAAGTATAAGTGCGGGTTTCGCAAACGCAGGTGAGGCAGAGCAACAACTGAATACTTTATTTGATGCGGTTGCTAAAAGTTTAACCGGGTTTAACCGCGCTGATGTAGATAATGCGATCAGTAAATTTCAAAATGCAGCAAGTTCATTGTCTGATACAGAAAAACAGATCGTAAATGCACTGGTTAATCTCTTTAAATTAAATTCAGTAACCGGTTTAGCAAATATGATTGTAAATAAGTGGCAATCTTTAAAAGATGATGTTACAAAAACACTTGCCTTTATTGCCAACGCGCATGTAGAAGCTTCGTTTACATATGAGTATAGTTTGATCGCGGAGAATAAAGAATTTTTATCCATCAATATTCCAACAGCAAGCTTAAAAACATATCACAGCAGCTTATTAAGATTTGATGCCGGTACTATCATAAATGATATCAGGAGCAACACTGTGCAAGGTGTTCAACTGAATTCTTACCTGAATCAAAAATCAGTTGACATTAAAAGAACATGGGGCTTTGGCTTAAGCGTATTCGGCATTACACTTACAGGCAAAGACTTCAGCGATTGTACTGCGGTAACAAGAAATAATATACAGGGACAGCCGCAAATTACATTGGATTACAGCAAAGGTTATAACTGGCAGTTAGGAAAGGGCAACGGCAAATGGATGGGAGAACTGATGTGTAATATGCAGGGTTATTCTAAATTTAAAACAGCAGTTTTAAATGAATTTGATTATGCTTTACAATTAACAACTGCGTTAACTGATCCTGATGTAAGCGCTAATGATCTTAAAGAATATTTAGATACAGCCGTTTTGATCAGTGCGGTAAAACAGGAAGATGTTGATAAACTATTCAATAAATATGTTAACACGATTTCAGGCAAACCTGTTACCATACAAACGCAGCTTGTGTTCAGTGCAGGTATTTTTCAAAGCCTTATTTTACAATTAGGTCATAACGGATGGAATGATGTTATCATCACACAGTTTTCAATGGCTTTATCAGCTGCCATGAAATTTATGCCTGAATATAATTTAAGAAGTACAGTACAAAAACGCATCAATACATACAGTAGTCTCTGGAAAAGCTATTTAACGAACGCCCTTTCAGATGATCCTTCGGAAATAGCAGGTACTGTATCATCAGCAATAGAACATATAGGCAATCCTGATAATTTAGCTTCGTATGAAGAAAGCGGTTGGGATACTGCTTCGCCCATTCAAACCAACGATAGTTTCTCAAGTGTTGTTGGTATGCATCCTCATTTAAGAGATGATGTCAGGAGTTTCATTAATGGTTTATCCAACCTTGCAGGAGGAATTAATGCCAATGCAAATTATGATGCTAAAAAATTTGACAGGGATATTTACGGTAATCTCAAACCCCTGTTCGCGCAAACAATTTATATAAGAGCGTTAAGTTATTTCCTTTTGCAATGTGCGGTTGGCGCGGGTTTGCAGGACCAGGTTACTAAAGTATTTACACTTACGTATGGCTCCGGTGATAATGAACAAGTGATAAATTTTACTGTCAATTAATGCGCTCGCTTGTGGTTGTTTGAATTATTTTTGGTTACAGGCAAATGAACTCCGGTCGATCTTCGTTGCGTCGCATTACCGTCATCTGCATATCGCTATTTAGCTTTAGGTGTATATTCATAGCGTATAATTATTCTTCTAACCCGCTTCAATAAAAAAATTGCTCTGAAATTATTTTGCCTTCACCCGTTTTATATACACACAACTCGCTCGTTGTTTTGCGCCCTTCTCCTTTCATTTGTATATCGGTATGCCAGGCAACCGAAAAATAATCTCCGGCAACTACAGGATCAGATATCTCACTTCCATAAAAATTATCTACCATCGAAATAAATAATTCAGCTTTCTTTCTTATAGCTTCCATTCCTTTGGTTTCTTTCGGAAGCAAACCTTCATGTGGTTCTATGCTGATGATGTCCGGAGCAAATAAAACATCCTTCGCTTCTTCAACTTTTCCGCTGCGGCACATATCTACTAATATTGTTGCGATTTCTTTTGTTGTCATATGTTATCAATAGATTTAATAAAAGATGATTCAAAGTATAAAAATATAAGATTAACGTGAGTTCGGGTTAAGCATAAAGTGATCCTGGAAGGATTTAACTTAAATAACCCCGCAATCCTTGCGGGTAAAAAATGGATAAACGGCATTGAACCCTGCGAGGATTCAATTGATTAATCACGATTTTATCCTCCGGTTACATCTAAGGCTATTTATATTAAAGCCTTTCAGGCTTAAGCTGCATTGGTTAACAGAACAAGTAAATAAAGCCTGTACTTTGTGGTGCATTGCTGAACAGTAAAAAAGGATATAATTAATCGCGATGATCGAAATAAAAACATTTGCAGAACATACTGGCATCTTTCAGCCAAGACGTATAAGAAAATATGTTCTTATCTGGTGTTCGAAAGGAACAGCATCTGTTGTAGTGGATGAAAAAGAATTGAGCGTACAGCAGCATAGTGTGCTCACTATTACATCAGGACAAATTCATTACCTGAAAAACTGTAATAGGGCAGAAGGTTTTATTCTTGAATTCCCGCTCGATTTCTTTTGTAAAAATGATAATGACATAGAGCTCATTTTTCAAAATGGATTGTTTTGTCATTTTGATATGAATGAAATAATTGCTGTGCCTGGTCACAGGATGATTCAATCTCAGCTTGAGCTCATAATGCAGGAATTGCAATCACAGCCTTATCAGTATCTCATCACTATTCATTCGCGCATTGAATTGATATTGGTTGAAATTAACCGCGCAAAAATTGACTGCAGTGATGAGATATGGAAACCCGATGCATTGTTTCTGAAATTTCTTGAACTGGTAAGAAACAATTTTAAAAACAATTATTCGCTTTCCCAACTGGCGCAAATGCTTGGCACTACTGAAGCAAAACTGAATGAACAGGCAAAATTGCATACAGGAAGAACTGCGCAAAATGTTATTTACGGGCTGGTTGCATCCGAAGCCAAACGGTTACTTACTTATCAGAATCTTTCGGTAAAAGAAGTTGCTTACGAATTGGGATTTAATGACCCATTTTATTTCTCTAATTTTTTAAGAAGCACACACACGTTTCTCCAGGATCTTACCAGCAAAAATTTGCACTCTGAAACTTACATGCTTTTCTGAAGATTGTCTATTCTTTATAATGCGGTTACATTGAAACTTTGCAGTATTAAATAAATTGGTAACGTAAAACAAAAAGTATGGAATTTCAAAAAGCTACCATCATTCGCGCTGATGATAAAGATGGAATTAAAATGACAAGAAGTGAATATATTTTTCATCTTTCATCCTATCCGGCGCAGGGAAGTTTTGGTTTTTATGAAGGCCGTTATCCCAATACAACATTGGATTATAACACGCATTATCATAAACGAATGACAGAAATATTCACAGTGCTTGAAGGTGAGTTTTCTTTTATGCTTAACGATGAAAAATATATGCTTCAGCCCGGCGACACAGCTGTTATTCCGCCGATGACGCCACATGGTTTTAAGCCTGGAAAACCAGGCAGCAGGTTGCAGTTTATTTTCACCGGTGCAGAAAATCGCGAAGATTTTTTCAAGGGTCTTGAAAAAATTGTGAATGAAGAAGTATCATTAAATACAGAAGAACGCGAAGCGTTTTTTAACAGCCACGATCAATATCATCTATAAAAAATCAAGTCATGAAACAAAGGATCAATTTTGGTAAAACACAACCCGCCGCTTACGATGCTATGGATGCATTGGACACGTTTGTAGATAATTCATCCATCAACAAAGAATACCGTGAGTTAATAAAGATCCGTGCATCGCAAATAAATGGTTGCTCTTATTGCACAGATGCACACTCGCATGATGCATTAAAACTAAATGTTCCTTTACAGAAAGTTTTACTGGTAAGCGCATGGCGCGAAGCAGGAAACGTTTTTAGTGAAGAAGAAAAGCTATTGTTTGAAATAACTGAAGAAATTACCTTGATCCATTTACATGGATTAAGTGATGAAACTTATAAAAAAGCAATTGCTGTTTTTGGTGAAGAACTCACTGTACAAATTATTATGGCTGCAATTACCATTAATGCCTGGAACAGGATTGGTGTTGCTTCCCAACTTCATCCAGCTGTAAGAAACAAAACCATGTCGTTAAATTAATTTCGCTATTTAAATTATATGGCTGCACGTACATTCACAAAGATTGAAAAAGCAAAACTGGTAAAAAATCCGATGCCGAAAAAAT
>JABDAV010000053.1 GCA_013289015.1 Bacteroidota bacterium
AAGCCGCGTTTACACAACCTGCTTTAGCAGTAAGCTGTGGTATTTACAATAGTTCAGGTAAGCGCAACGTACCACCAATCATGAACCTTGCATGGAGCAATTATTTTATGTGGGATGGTGGTGTGTTTGATTTGGATATGCAGCCCATTGCACCGATCACCAATCATACAGAAATGGATGATTCGATGCAAAACATTTTGGGGAGATTGCGCGCAGGCAATATTTATCCTCCTTTATTCAAAAAAGCATTTGACGGCGAAGACATAACCACATCAACTTTTCTTAAAGCTTTATCGCAGTTTATGGTAATGTGTGTGAGCAGTAATTCAAAATACGATAGTGTAATGCGTAAGCAAACAATGTTCACTTTTAATGAGCAAAAAGGATATGTATTATTTAAAGAAAAATGCAGCGGCTGTCATACTGAACCATTGTTTACAGATAATTCTTTTCGCAATACAGGGTTAAGTACAGTTGACAAAAATGATTTGGGAAGATACTTTATTACATTGCAGGACACTGATAAATATAAATTCAAAGTGCCCAGCCTGCGTAACATTGATTTTACTTCACCTTATATGCATAACGGAAGTTTGCAAAGTTTGAAGGATGTATTGGATTATTATGCATTTGGTATAAAAGATACTACAGGTGTTGATCCTTTATTGAAAGAAAATGGTAAAGCCGGTATTGCAATGAACAGTGGAGAGAAACAAAACATCATCGCTTTTCTTAAAACACTTGATGACGATCAGTTTTTAATGAATAAAAACTTGTCTCAATAAAAAATTTTAAACTCAAAGTTTATTCATGAAATCATTTATAGTTCTAACTTGTAAAGATAAAGTGTATAGTTTTTTTTAAAGCAATGTAAGGATGGATTTGTGGAGAGGCTGAAAAAGGGAAATAAATTATAAATAAGCCGGTAGCAAAGTAGTCATAGCAGGCAACCATTTATTTATTATTGATGTTTTAATTGTTACAAAAATTGTAGTTGATACAAAAAAGAACATACAGGTGCATAATAGCTTTTGCTTTTACAGTAGTGTTTTGCATACAAACATTCTGTAGCCTGTTCTTTATTGCAGATTATTATATTAATACCAAAGCCTTTGCAGCAAATTGTATTAATAAAGACAAATCCCAATTGCATTGTAATGGCAAATGCCAGCTGGAGAAAAAAATTAATACAGCTGATAGCAACGATAAACAAAGTCCTGAAAGAAAAATTGATACCCAAAATGAAGTGCTTTCATCAAAAAACATTTTTTGCTTCCGTAGAAATATTATTCAAAGCGGTTAACAGCACAAAATATATTACTATCAATACAGGTGCTTCTATTGACAAATCGTCCCGGTTTTTTCATCCGCCCAAATTTGCGTCCATAAGTATTATAGCAAATGCGGCCTAGTTTTAAATGGTCCAACCTTCAATTAAAAACCGGAACATGAAAAAATTATTTAAGTACAAATAAGAAATTTAAACGCAGCAGCGATCAGCGGGCGGGGAAATACAGCGGTCGAATATCCTGTAAGTCGGGCAAAGAGAAAGCTTGATCTCAAAATTATTTTTCTTATTGTTATTGGGCTGCTGGCTTTGTTTTTCTGCATCCTGCTTTTCTTTGATAAGAAAACATTTGCCGTTGCAATTCATTTGCGGCTTGTTTTTATTCACACAAAAATTAGCCGCGATGTAATCTTTGTTCAGCCAGAAATCAATATTATAAACAAGAGAAACAAACGACTGCACGAAAATAAGCAGCAAAAGAAATATTATGATTGAGCATTTCAGGTATAAAAATCAGCACCACAAACATAACAAATTAAGTGCTGAAGCCTGCGCTCAATTAATGGCTGTGTCACTTATAAAATGAAGAAGAGCAGTATCGCCCGTCTTCATTTTATATTTTATTTTATCCCTGTGAATGTAAACCGAGCTTGTTGCCTTCTGAATCAATAAAGAAAGCCATGTAACCGATCTCTGGCGATATTTGTGTTTTACCCAATAAAACCTGGCCGCCTTCGCCCTGGATGCGTTCTAATACATCTGACATATCAGGATTGGCATTTAAATAAAGCGTGATGCCATCTGTTGTTGGTTTACGGTCATCACCTTTTATAAGGCAGCCCGATACTTTGCCATTGCCCATTTCTGCGGGAAACGCCGACATTTCCATTCCCGGCATATTCATATCATCCATATGAACGCTGAAAGCAGTCTGGTAAAAATGTTTGGCGCGTTGCATATCTGTAACCGGTATTTCAAACCAGTTAATTGCATTGGTGTTTTTGTCCATAAAATAAAATTTTAAGGAAAGGTATGATTTCTGGAATCACCTGCCATTATCAGAATGTGAATTTTTAATGAACGACCTTACCGGTATGATTATTTGAATGATTTTCCGATACGCTGCAGCGTTAACTCGAAACCGGATTTATTATTATTGGGATAAGTAACGATCAAAGTATGCGCTATTCCGTTGCTTAAAAAACTTTTGTGATAGTTAACAGTTTTACTGTCAGAATAAGTTACTGTATAAACATTGTCTTTTATAAGTTTATATGTTATGCCGCTGTTGCCGGTTTCAGTAATATATTTACTGTTAAATGCAATTTTATCAATCGGTGTACTTTCAACATATAATGTAATGTCTTTATTATTCGTGTTGGTAAAAACATCTTTGGAAGAATCCTGCGAAGCGACAGGCAGAAAAAAATCGGGTAGCTCAAGATTGTAACCATGCTGATGATAACTTACCCAATTGCTGGTTTGCGCATTTACTGTTGCAGTAAAAAATAATAATATAGGAATCAACAAATATTTCATAGATCAATGATTACTGAAATTTATCTTCAATAATAACGCCAATTACGATAGAAAATTTTTCTGCAGGTATTATCAAACAGTAAATTAAACACGCACGTATATCTTCTTTTTATCGAGAAAGTATCCAACCAGCCAGCAATACAACATATAAGAAACAGCAAACAGCAATGCGCCGATATAAGGTATCATTCCGCCTAAGGAAAACACATTTTGATACAACCAATCAGGCAGTGAATTGCCGTTGATATTTATCATGAAAAAAACAGTTATGCTCAGTTCTGAAACCAGGTAAATGAACAAAGGATTTTTGCCAAACACTTCAAAGAAATAAGTGCCTGCTCTTTTATTCATGAAATCAACATAATAAATAATGCAGGCAAGTATCATACAATCGAGGCCGACAGTATTCAAAACAAAACTGCTTGTCCATATTTTTTTGTTAATGGGAAAACCATAATTCCACCAGAATGCGATTACAAACAATAGGAAACCAGCCATCATCAATTTAGCAAGACCTTCATATGTTTTGCCGAACTTCTGTACATATTTACCAACAATAAAACCGGCAACAATATTACCTATTGATGGAAATGTGCTCAGCAAACCTTCAGGATCAAAAGGAAATCCCTCTCCTCTATATAAATGCTTTGTACCGATGAGCCATGTATCCAAACGCAGCACAGCATTGCTGTGCACATCAAGCGGATCGGCGCCCGTACCAAAATAAACCATCACCGGCCAGTATAAAATAAGTATAAGCGCTGTTAGAATAAGTGTTGTTCTGGTTCCTAAAAAATACAACATAAGTGAAGCAAAACAATAAGCAAGCGCGATACGTTGCAGCACTCCGAAAATGCGTGTATCGGCAATTGGTTTTAATATAAGTTGATTTTGATCGTTGTGCTGAACAAACGGAAACCAATACAGCAAATAACCACATAAAAAAATGATGAGTGTACGCTTGAAAATTTTACCCAACACAGCGCCTGCGCCCATTGTATCCCAGCGGCGCATTACAAAACTCATGGCATTTCCCACTGCAAACATGAATGAAGGAAACACAAGATCAGTTGGGGTAAAACCATTCCAGTGCGCATGTTTAAGCGGCGCAAATGTGGTGTCTTCATTGCCTGAAGTGTTTACGATTATCATTAAACAAATCGTCATTCCCCTGAAAACATCAAGCGCGAGGAAACGCTCTTTTTGCATTGGTTGCATTCGTTAAAATTAAAAATTAAAATAAAGCAGCAGTTCAATTTTTAAAGATAGATGTTTGGCCATGCCAACAAACTTTTTTAAAAGAATTTTTTAAAGATGTTGATGAGCACTGTGAGTACTACGCTTATTATGATCATTGTAGTGATAGGAAAATAGAAACGAAAATTATTTTTCTCAATGCGAATATCGCCCGGCAGTCTGCCCAGCCAGCTGAGTTTGTCATAAAAGAAATAGATGAGTACGCCGCTAACAACTATTACAACGCCTGCAATGATTATCCATTTTCCTGTTTGTGGATTCATAACACAAAGTTTAATGAATGATCTATAAATTTACTGCTTATACAAAGCACGATCATGTTTAGAAAAAAATGGTTTAAAATCCTGTTGATACTATTTGTTGCGCTGCTGATACTTTATTTATTGGGCCCATCGCCGAAAGCGCCGGTATATTCACCTGCATTGCATGTTGTACCTTCAGATCCAACAACGCTTGAACGTTATATTGACAGCAATGAATCATTGCATAAACTGAAACCCGATAATGAAGCAAGGATTGTATGGTTTGATTCGAACAAAACAAAAACAGAATATGCCATTGTTTACCTGCATGGTTTTTCTGCAAGCCAGGGCGAAGGCAAACCTATGCACACCAATATTGCCAAAGAGTTTGGATGCAATTTGTATCTGAGCAGGCTGGCCGAGCATGGCATTGACACAACGCAACCGATGATGAATTTAACTGCAGATAAATTGTGGGAAAGTGCAAAGCAGGCCTTGCAAATAGGGAAACAGTTAGGCAATAAAGTAATATTAATGTCAACCTCAACAGGCGGAACGCTTGCTTTAAAGCTTGCTGCAGATTATCCGCAGGATGTATATGGATTGATCCTGATGTCACCGAATATTGCTATCTACGACAGCCGTTCTTTCTTGTTGAATAATCATTGGGGATTACAAATAGCGCGTACTGTAACAGGAAGCCATTACATTATATCTTCTGATTCATCACCAACTTATAAACAATATTGGTATTGGCACTATCCGCTTGAATCAACCACACAATTGCAGGAATTGTTAGAAACAACTATGACAAAACAAACGTTTGAAAAAGTAAAGCAACCAACACTTTTATTGTATTATTATAAAGATGATGCGCACCAGGATACTGTTGTAAGTGTTCCCGCTATGTTGAATATGTTTGGTGAATTAGGCACACCACCCAACGAAAAAATAAAAGAAGCAATGCCTGATGTTGGTGATCATGTAATGGGCAGTTATATAAGAAGCAAAGACCTGTTGGAAGTGCAGCAGGCAATAGAAAATTTTATGGAACGGAAACTGAAGATGCAACCTTTGCCACAGCAATAGTATTATGATGTACAATATTATTTTACCGGATTAACCTGCCGGTAAACTTCAAGTAATTTTTCAACAGCTTTTCTTCCATCATTACCTAAAGCAACAGAAAAATTATTTACATACAGATCGATGTGTTGACGCATAACATGCTCGCTCATTTCCTGCGCATGCAATTTTACATAGTTGCTTAAACATTCATAATTATTCTTAAAAGAATATTCAACACTTTGTTTTATAAGATTATCAATTTCAGTTATGACCGATATATCTAAAGTCTTTTTTGCAATAATGCATCCTAAAGGAATGGGCAGCTGTGTTTGTGTTTCCCAATAATCGCCGAGATCCATCAGTTTATGCAATCCTTTTTCCTGGTAAGTAAACCTGTTCTCATGAATGATAACGCCGGCATCAACTTCTTCATTTAATATGGCATCTTCTATCTCATTAAACACTTTGAATACTTTATTATGTGCATGGGGAAACGCTAACGAAAACAACATATGCGCCGTTGTATTTACTCCGGGAATAGCAATGCGTTCATTATTCAACTTATTTAAATCCATTTCTGATTTTGCTATCAGCAATGGTCCAACACCTTTGCCTAATGCGCCGCCGCTTTCAAACAAAGTATATTTATCTGTCAACAACGGCAACACACCATAACTGATCTTTGTTATATCTGTTTTCTGTTGTAAAGCCCATTCATTTAATGTTTGCACATCTTCAAGCTTTACATCAAATTCAAAACCTTTTGTATCAATTTTATGATTCACCAATGCATCAAATATGAAGGTATCGTTAGGACAGGGAGAAAATGCCAGTGATAATTTCATATGCTCTGTTACGTTATTTTATATAATTTATCAATGTATTTAAGCAAGGTTGTATTTAAGTTATCCAATGATTCTTTTATCAGCCACTTGCTCTTATCTCTTTCGCCAATATAATTGCTGATGGTACGCATTTGTAAAAACCCGGTGTTTGTTTGCCGGCAAACATAATGCAATGCCGCGCCTTCCATTGATTCAACAACAGGATCATATTTTTTCACAAGTTGTTTAATGCGTTCCCTGCGTGTTGTGATTTCATTTACAGTAATGCCTGTTATTGCTTTTAATTTCAGCAGGTTTAATTTTTCAATATGCGGATTAGGCAAAACTTTTTTTACATAAGGATGATAATTGGGCTTTTCCAATTTAAGATTGAAAAGATCGCGCCATTTTCCATTCTCTTCAACACCAATATCGCCTTCAATTTCTTTTTCAACAACAACAACTTTTCCCAAAGGAATATCTGTATCAAAACAACCCGCCATGCCTGCCTGGATGATAAGGTCAGGCTTTTCTTCAGCAATTAATTTAGTAAGTGAAAATGTTGTCGCCATCATTCCAACGCCCGACTGATGAAAATAAATTTTCAAACGCTTGCTTTTCTCAGTGTATAATTTATTGATGTTTGAAAAACATGGCATCCATTCGCCGACAGTTGCTGCTGTAATAAAAACACGCATAGCGGTCAAATTTCGTAATAAATGTTTAAGCCGTTGATTAATTGTTGGCCAATGATAAAAGATGATTATATGATCTCATGTTCCGGCACTTTCAGCTATGCGAATGTAATAGCCGTTTACGTCAATGAATGCAAACCCGCGCAAACCATAAGAGTGTAACCGCAGATCATCCGCTATTGTAATATTCCTGTTTTAAACTCTGCATATACCTCATCAATTGATTCGACAAACCACAATAACGGCAAACGATGATGTTCATTATTGATATCATTGGTGAAACTTTCATCTTCAGCAAACAAAAGCCTGAGTTCATTTCTGCTGATGCCGCCATCTTTATTACCGAATGTCCATTCATCAGTAAAACCTAGTTTATTGCGGTAATAACCGAGCGTTACCTTCAAATTTTTAACAGGCAGGTGCGCACCACTTCTTATAAATCTTGCTGCCATATTTTTAATGTATTTATATCAATTCGTTGTATCAATCGTTGAATTGATCTTTACTGCATTTGAATCGGTATCGAAATCTCCCTGCGGTTTGGATTGCTTGCAAATTGTGCAATAGCGTCTTTCTTAAAAACAAGACAATGAGTAAAGCCGCCAAACTGAAAATAACCTAACTGATCGCCTTTCTTTACCCTCGGGTTTTCTTTACTGTTACGGTAAGCAACAGTTTTATATGGTTGAAGATATACATAAATATAAAACAATGGATGGGCATAGTAAACATTGTTGGTTCGTTGGATGATCTGTTTGCATAAAACATTAGTCAGAGATAATAAAAAAATTATAATGTATTTATACCTGCAATTGATGCTTGTTCAAATTATATTGCAAAGCATTTATTAACAACAATATTAAAATCGAAAAAATGACCAGGATCACAGTTAAAGATGGTGTCGAAATTTATTACAAAGATTGGGGAACAGGGCAACCTATTGTCTTTCATCATGGCTGGCCTTTATCTTCAGATGATTGGGATGCGCAAATGATGTTTTTCCTAAACCAGGGATTCAGAGTAATTGCTCATGACAGAAGGGGCCATGGAAGGTCTACCCAAACTGCAGATGGGCATGACATGGATACTTATGCAGTAGACGTTGCTGAACTTACACGGGCGCTTGATCTAAAAAATACTATACACGTTGGTCATTCAACCGGTGGCGGCGAAGTTATTCGCTATGTTGCCAAACATGGGCAGGGCCGTGTAGCCAAAGCTGTGCTTATAAGTGCGGTAACGCCAATAATGGTAAAAACCCAAACTAACCCTGATGGTGTTCCCCTGTCTGTATTTGATGAAATACGCACAAATACTGCAACACAACGGCAACAATTCTTCCAGGATTTTACAATTCCTTTTTATGGGTATAACCGCGAAGGAGCAAAAATATCGCAAGGCGTCAGGGATAATTGGTGGCGTCAGGGAATGATGGGTGCAATAAAAGCACACGTTGATTGTATTAAGGCTTTTTCAGAAACAGATTTTACTGAAGATCTTAAAGCAGTGAATATACCAGTACTTATTATGCATGGTGAGGATGACCAGATAGTTCCTTTTGCTATTACCGGGGCAAAGGCTGTGAAACTTTTGAAAAACGGAAAACTTATTTCATACCCGGGGTTTCCACATGGAATGCCAACTACAGAAGCAGCAACAATCAATGCAGACCTTCTAGCTTTTATTAAATCTTAATAAGTAAATTAATTTTATCAAAAGCCGTTATCATTTTTGTTAACGGCTTTTTTATTGATTACTCCGCCATTATTGGTTCCTTCGACAAGCTGCTTCATGCGGATGATCGGTCAAAACATTATTTTGTATTGCGTATGGTATCATAAATATTTGCATTGGTGGCAATGTTCAATAACCGCTCAAACTGACAACGCATACTTTAAAAAATTATGCTCATATTTAAATCAACTTTGACAATACCATTTGGTTGAACTTTCCGTGCAAAAATTGACTTTAAAAATTATCCAAAATATAATTGCAGTAACAAGCAAATGACTACTACAGAAATTTTTATTGCAATGGCAATTCATTTACTTATTCCATTGACCGGACTTATTTATTTTATTTGGTTGACACAAAAAATGAAAAGAGAAAATGTAGTGAATGCACCAGCTTTTGAACTCTTTGTTGTTTTTGCTACTTATGGCGGCCTTCTTTTGGTTGCATTAACGACTTTATTTTGGCAATGGTCTGGTATGGCTTCAATAGGGACATTTTATTTGATACTTGGAGCGCCAATTACTATGGGTATTATTGCTTATCGACAAAGAAAAATGAAATACGTTTCAAGATATCATTACAGTACCTATTATGCAAGCCTTTCATATTTTATCATTGCGCCAATAACATTTTTATTATTATTTACACCGCTTATGCATCATTGCCTGCTGTTGTAGGTATAGATGGCACGGCATTTTGGAAGATGGCACCAAAGTATATGCATGGAGCATTACCGGAATGATAGCAGAGAAAGCATTAATAGTAAAAGACTCGGCTGTTATATTGCCCGGTAATCTTGATTTTGAAACAGCCGCTGCTTTACCCAACCCGCTTATTGGCGCAGATGCAGCGCTGATGTATAAATCAGGATTTAAAAAGGGCGATACCGTTTTAATAAATGGCGCAACCGGCGTTTCTGGAAAGTTAGCGGTGCAGGTGGCAAAACACCTCGGTGCTGCAGTTGTTATTGCAACCGGACGCAATGCAGCAACACTTGAACAGCTTAAAACGCTTGGCGCAGATGAAATTATTTCTTTACACCAAACCGATGAAGCAATTATAAGCCAGTTAAAACAGGCTCATAAGCATACACCTGTTGATGTTGTTTTGGATTATTTATGGTCACATCCAATGAACTTATACTTACAGCTTTTAAAACTTTACCGTCGCGTAAAATAAAAATTGTAACCATTGGCGAAATGGCCGGTGCATCCATACATCTTGCATCAGGCATTTTAAGAAGTACGCAAATTGAACTCATTGGCTCAGGTATCGGCAGCATATCAATGCCGGATATTACCGGTTACATAAAGAACGTTTTGCCAGAAATGTTTCAACTGACTGCAGATGGTAAATTGAAGTTTGATATAGAAACAAGTGCATTAAAAAATGTGGAAAGCGCATGGCAAACAAGTGCCGGTGCAGGTAAAAGAATAGTGATTAAAATCTGATACATTGCTTAGCCGCGCTGCTTTCGCTTCTTTGAAAAAAATTTCCTCCGGATTTTTTCCAATCACGCCGAAGGCTTGACCGAATCGAAAGAGGCGCCTTATGTGACAACTGTTAGCAACCTGAAATTACAGGCGCTAATTATTCTGAAACTCAGGCTGTTTTATATTTAAAGCGATCACAGCTATTTCTTAACCCGACGCGTATGCGCATGGCCGGGACGATGCCGGACAGAGAAATCCCCCGTATAAAACGAGGGATTTTTAAAAAACAATTTTTATTGTTTGATGATCTTTTGATTTATGATTCCGTCATCAGTAAATATTCGTAAAAAATATTCACCGTCTGAAATATTCCCAAGCTCCAATTTATAACTTGAATTACCTGGTTTAACTATTTTCAAGATCTGGCCGGATGAGTTTATCAGCTGTATTTGATGCATAGTGCTGCCCGAAGTAATATGGACAAAGCCCGACGCCGGGTTTGGTGATAGAAGTACCGGTGTGTTTTTGAGTGTTGCCGCTGCAATATTCGTGTTTGTTTGATGTATCGGAGCTGTACTGCAATTGCTTAATGATACACTTAAATTATAAGGTGTGCCTGAAAGCGTGCCGCTGTTTACTTCATTTACAACCACTGTAAATGACTTACCTGAAGCAACATCAAAACTATACGTTTGTGTAGCAGCAGATTGACCGGGATCGGCAAGAAAATGTTTGGAAGGATCAGCAGGTACAAAACCACTGTCATTATAAGCAGCCGAGTAAAGACTGAGGCCACTGTCAGCAGTCATAGTTGTAGTTACACATTGGCTTACAGTACTTGTATTGGTAAAAGTATAAGCATCAAATAAACGCGGATCTAATCCTGCAGATGTTAGTACTCCCGGATTAGCCAGCAATGATCCGCATGTTGAAGCGGTTGTTCCTCTGCTTAAACGGCCCGCTTGTGTGCCCGTAGAAACAGTATAGCCGCTGCCACCTGTTGGCGTTCCCAGATGCGCAGCGATATTTTTATACGGTTGTGCACCAACCCCAACAGTGAATTCATATATTCTTGAAGGATTTTTGCCACCTGAGAACTTAACTGTCAAAAGGAAATCAATCACTGTACCACAGCTTACAGAACTGCTGATAGTGGCAATATAAGGTGTACTGGTGTTTTTTACAGAACTGCCTGCATTTATTTTTCCATAGCTTGCAGTAGCTTGTGTTACCGTAACCCCTGTTGTGGTAACTTTCAGCGTTCCCTTTACCGCTGTAGCTGTAACCAGTGACGGATTCTTCAGCTTCACAACAATATTCACCGATTCTCCCGGATCAATAACACCGTTATGATTAGAGGTAGAGCCTTCTGTGGCAAAAACACTATCAACCGCTAAATTTGCAAAAGGCGTTGGGCTTAGTGATTGCATAGCCTGGTATGCCTGCAATATACCATAACCACTTACATTATCATAACCGGGTGTTTCAATATCAACAGCAGTACTCGTAAGTAAACTTCTTATTTGTGCCGGTGTAAGCGTTGGGTCAGCAGATTTTAATAATGCTGCAATAGCACCGGCATGTGGCGCTGCCGCAGAAGTTCCGTAAAACGGGCTGAGGCCTGTGCTTGATGCAAAGGTTGTAGAAACCCCATCTGCTGCTGTTACATCAGGTTTTTGCCTGACCGTTCCGCCGTTTGTTGAAAATAAAAAATTGCCCGGTGTTATTGCCGTACTGTCTGCATTAAAGAACATACGTCTTGGGCCATCGGAAGAAAAATTCTCTGTTTTATTTGCTGACGAAAAAGCATTTGGATAAGGACCAACAGGATCTCCCGGTTCAAATGCCCCCGCAGCAGGCGTTGCCGCTACACAAAAAGCGTTAAGCGCAGATGCATGTGCGGCAGTTTGACCATTGGTGCCAATAGACAATGCCCCACGGTTAGTATTCAGATGAAATGCACGTTTTGCTGCGTTGGTTGTTTTAAATACAACCAAACGATCTCCTGCAACTAAAGTTTTAGTTGTAATTTGTTCATAAGGATTTTGTGTTCCGTTTTGGATATTGGTGGAAGATGCTTTTACAGTGCCGTTGGCAGCAACTAAAAAAAGATCATAATCGTTTGAAGATTTACCCATCGCATCGCTCCAGTTGAGATTGTATAAATTTCCCTGTACTGTAATAATATCCCCGTTAAGCGGTGAAGCTATTGTACCAAAATTATGGATGGTACCGGATTTAGTACCGCCGGTAAATGGCAGCGAGCCTGCATCATTAAAATCTCCTTCAAAAACTCCGGATGTGTTTTTAGCAAGAGAACCGGAATTGCCTGCAGAAGAAAAATACATGGCGCCGCTGGCTGTAACTGAATTCACGGCCTGTGCCACAACGCCGTCTTCAAAACACGGCTCATCATAATAAGATACATCATCAATAATAATATCGCAGCCATAGGTATTACGGAGTGTTTTAATGTTAGTAGCAAAACTTGCTTCACTTATATTAGCTGTGGCGAAAAACAGTTGTGCTTTTGGCACAAGATCATGCACAATTTGTAACATGGCTCTTCCTTCATCATCATTATTCAATAGTTTATTGGTTTGATCCTGTACAACAGTTACCGCCGTTGTATATCCGAATGGATTGCCTTTTCCCGGCAAGTCTCCGCTGGCAACATCAGCAGGAGCACCCTTTTGTGCATTGTAACTATTGGACAAAACACCTATTTTAATTCCTTCGCCTGAGTAGCCATAAGTATTACGTGCATCATCCGCACGGTGATCGCGGTCGCCTTCAGAGATAACCGGCAACAGGGCATTATTTACAGACGATTGAATACTTCCTGTTTTTTGAAGATAATCTATCAGTTGTTTACGGATAGATGCTTCGCGTTTTTGTTCCTGCACTTTATTATCAGAAATACGCAAAACAGTTGTTTCTTTTTGAATATTAAAATTTGGCTTGCCAACCGTTTCAGACTGTACGGCAGGTTCAATAAATTTTACTTCAGGATAAGCTGCAATTGTTTTTACCATCGACAAATTAATGGTTGCCCTTATGGTCTGGTATTCAGCAGAAGGGAAAATAACATTACCACCCAATTGTTGAATCTTCACGAGCAACTGGTCGCTTACATCAGCGGTTATATCTACAGTAAGGTTACCAAGATGATCAGCATTCACATTTGCCGGTTCTAATTGCACGCCATTTGCCATTAGCTGGCCCAGCTTTTCTCTTACGGCCTGCAGCAGACGTGAATCGATCTTTTGTTCTATAGGTGTTCTTGATCTTTTTTCCTGTTGAAGCAGTTCAATTTGCTTTAAAGTTTGCTGTGTTACCTGCGCATTTAATTGAATAAATGAAAGCAACATAACCGCCAACATACTATAAGCAGTGTATTTTCTTAGTCTCATTACAATTAATTTATTTGGTTATTTGAATATGTACGGCTTAAGCAACGAAAATATGCTTATTGAAATGATTATTTGCGAATAATTGATAGGCCGATAAAATTTTCTTCGGATATTTTATGCAATGCGCGGCGATGTGTTAAAATAAACAAACACTATCCTGCAACCTGTGTCTTCGTGCTGTACACAAAAGTTATGCGACTTATGCTGCGCCGGATGGAGTTGCCGCAGGTTTTTATTTTAAATGCTTTCCCAGGTTAAGGTATTCCGTGAAAGAAAAGCTTATCTTGTGTAAATGAGAACAGATAAAGTAGTACATTTTGTTTGGTTTGAAACAAGCCTGGATAGTGATCAGTTTATCAATAAGTGGGAACATTATAACAGGTCTGTGAACAGTGATGCGGATGTTACCTTACAGGGATCGAAAAGAAATAACATGTTTAAATATGTGGCCCAACACCGTTGTGATTCAACTGAATTCCAGTTTCTGTTTACAAAAGCAGCAAAGAGTACGCGCTCAAAAGAAACGGAAATAAAAACAAAGCAAATAGGCGGGTATTCAATTTTGCATAAAGAAAGAACACATGAAGCTGGAGCCGGTGAGGATAAAGTGTTCGCTTTTCTTATTCGTACTGATGCCGATCTGAACTTTTATCAACAATTAAGCGTGCCAAATAAATTAAATATTTACGGCGCCTATTATGAAAACTGTGCGTATGCTTATATACTTGAATTTTTTGTAAAACATGAATATGTAGCAGAACTTGTTGAGCAATTAAAGCAACATAGCACTGTTGAAGTTGGCATCTATAAGGAATGTGTTTTACATGCGGTATAAAATTGATTGTGCGGCATCGTCTTCCACTTCAAGCGGGGATGATGCGTATGTTATTCCAATTCCATATAATGCAATCAGGAGTAAAGTTTTTATTTGTTGCAATTCATAAAAGCTGTACTGCTATGTTCATATTCTCTCCAATCATCTACAAGTTATAATTTCCGTGAAAGGATTTAGATTTTGCAGTTATTGCATTTTCTGATTGAGCGGGAACTTCTCTTTCATTTGTTGTTTGTAATCGCCTGGTGACTTCATAGGCCACAAAGCGTTTTAAAAAAAGACATGTGAACAGGCAGACATTCTCGGTAGAACTATACACAATGTGGAAATAAGAGAAGTGGCAAAAATGTAAACGTTTATCATCGAAGCATATTCCTTTCTCCGAATCTCACTTCAAAGAGCCGTGAGCAACACAATCAATCACATGCGGTATTGGTAGTACAAAGCCGGTCAATTACCTGATGTACCATTGCAAAATCATTCAGTTACCAGTAGAATATTCATACAGTGAGGTTGTTATGTTATAATTTCTTACCTTATACTCGTTTTTTGACGGCAGATATATAGAAATACCCGCTTTGAATACGGGTATTTCTATAGTGGCATTTATTTTTTCATTCATTACTTTAACTTATGAAACTTTCAAAATTCGTCTTTGACCTTCCGCTTAATCTTATTGCTCAAAACCCGGCAAAGAAAAGAGAAGACAGCAAAATGATGGTAGTACACCGCAAGACGGGACAACTGGAGAACAAACATTTCAGGGATATCCTGGATTATTTTGATGACAAGGATGTTTTTGTTATTAACAATACCAAAGTTTTCCCTGCGAGAATGTATGGAACAAAAGATGGAACAGGGGCAATGATCGAAGTGTTTTTGCTCCGCGAATTAAATAAGGAAAACAATTTATGGGATGTAATTGTTGACCCGGCAAGAAAGATTCGCCTTGGGAATAAATTGTATTTTGGCACTGGCAATGAACTTACGGCGGAAGTAATTGATAACACTACCAGCCGGGGTCGTACCATTCGTTTTTTATGGGAAGGCAGCCGTGAAGATCTGAAAAACAAATTAAACGAATTGGGCGAAACCCCGTTGCCAAAGTATATTAAACGAAAACCTGATGAAGACGATCGTGAAAGGTATCAAACTGTTTATGCCAAGCATATAGGAGCGGTGGCCGCACCCGTGGCAGGTTTACATTTCAGCAAAACGCTGATCAAACGCTGCGAGATTAAAGGTATTCGCTTTGCAGAGGTAACACTCCATTCAGGATTAGCTACTTTCAAACCTATGGACGTGGAGGACCTGCATAAACATAAAATGGATGCCGAATATTACAATATTGATGAATCTGCCTGTAAGGTTGTGAACAAAGCCAAGGAAGAAGGGCGCCGCATTTGCGCAATCGGCACCACTACCATCAGAGCATTGGAGAGCAGCTATACGTCGCAACAATTTCTAAAGCCCGGTGAAGGCTGGACCAATAATTTTATTCACCCGCCTTATGCGTTTAATGTAGCGAATGCATTAGTCACCAATTTCAACCTGCCTAAAAGCACCTTGCTTATATTAAGTTGTGCCTTTGGTGGTTATGAACTTATTATGGAAGCTTATAAAAAGGCTATAAAAGAACAGTATAAATTCTCTACTTACGGAGATGCGATGTTGATATTGTGATTGATCTCCCCGTAGCAGTGTGTATATCGCAAGACATCATTAAGTTATCCGGTAACAATTGGTCGATAATAGGTGGATTTCCTTACGAAACCCGGGTTACGCCGGAGACAATTTGCTTGCAACAAATGCAAACCTGTCTGGTCCCCGTTGATATAGACAATAATATGTTGCAAATTTCAATGCAAATTGTTTGCAAATTTGAAATCAAGATTAAATCAGATACAAAATAAAAAAGAGATTGTATTGGAAATCAATCTCTTTTGTGGTGACCTCGTCAGGATTCAAACCTGAAACCTTCTGATCCGTAGTCAGATGCTCTATTCAATTGAGCTACGGGGCCATTTTTTATTGGGCTGCAAATATAAAGATCATTCGTCAAACAAGAAAAGTCTTTCCAAAACGTTTAACGTATAAATAAAGTATTAGTTTTCCCGCTTTATGAGGTTGAGTATTTTACAGGTAACCGGCATAGTAGTTTTAATACAGTTTTTTTTCTCATGCAAGAAGAATGACAATGAAGTTTTCTTAAATGCAGCTCCATATTATCCGCTTAATTCAGGAACGGTTTGGTTCTATCGCCTCGACTCCACAACAATACCGGCATTCGGCGCTTCACTTATAACGCGCAGCTATCACATAAAAGACAGCGTAGGAAGTTCTTTTAATGATAATACAGGGAGAGAATCGTGGCTTGTTTACCGTTTTATAACCGACACTCTGGAAGAAGATCCATGGCAAAGCCTGTCTACATATTATGTTACACCAACAGCAAAAGATGTTGAAGTGGTTGATGATAACAATCTCCGTTTTATAAAACTTATCAGCCCGGTAAGTGAAGGCAGAACATGGAGCGGTAACAGTTATATTGATACACGTTCTTTATCAAGCCTGTTCAGCTATCTTGATGGATGGGAATATGAATATGATTCAATCAATCTTCCTTTTCAAACATTAGCGGGAACAATTGACAGTTCAATAACCGTTAAACAACAGGATGAAACTTCACCTGAAGGTCCTTTCGATCCTCAATATTACCAGCAACGCAACTATTCGGTTGAAGTATATGCATATAATAAAGGACTTATCTATAAAAATTTTCTTCACTGGACATGGCAGCCCACGCCAGAACCCGCACGCTATGAAGATGGCAGTTACGGTATTGTTTTAAACCTGTTGCGTATAAAGCAGTAAATTTTATTTCAGCCATTTATTATCAATACTTAACTTGTTGCATAAAATCCTCTGCAATGAGAAAGTACCTGATACAATTATCTTTTTTGATTTGTTTGTTTTGCATGATCTGTGCCGCCGGTTTCTCCCAACAGCAATACACAAAGTATGTTGTTGTTTTTAAGAATAAAGACAACTCACCATACAGGCTTGATAAACCATTGGTATATCTTTCATCAAAATCAATACAAAGGCGTAAGCGTTATAATATTGCAATTGATAGCTCTGATCTTCCTGTGAATCCATCTTATATTTCACAGGTGCTCGCTCAAGGGCAGGTAAGTTATTTAAGTCAATCAAAATGGCTTAACCAGGTATTAATTTATACAACAAGCAGTACTGCAATAACTGCGATCAGTAATCTTTCATTCGTGCAGTCTGTAAATGCTGTTGGGCCAACATCAACTACGTTCAGTTCAGGCAACGATAAGTTTAAAGAGAAGACTGAAAAAATAACTATGGCTCAATCACAATCAAATATTGTAGCTGCCAATCGTTATAACTACGGCAGTTCTTTCGCGCAGATTCATATTCACAATGGTGAATTCTTACACAATAAAGGGCTCACAGGTAAAGGCATTACTATTACTATTATTGATGCCGGGTTTTATCATTATAAAACTACTGTGGCTTTTGACAGTGTAAGAGCGCGTAATGGTTTCCTGGGTGAAAAAGATTTTGTTGATTTTGATGGAAGCGTTAATGAAGATGACAGTCATGGTGAACTATGTTTAAGCACGATTGCATCCAATGTTCCGGGTGTGATGGTTGGCACTGCGCCTGATGCAAGCTTCTGGTTATTGCGCAGCGAAAATGTGAACAGTGAATATCCTATTGAAGAACACAACTGGGCTGCAGCGGCTGAGTTTGCGGACAGTGTTGGAACGGATATGATATCTTCTTCATTAGGTTATATGCAGTTTGATGATCCGCAGTTCAATCATACTTATAATGATTTTTATAAGAACACCACAATGGTTTCAAGAGCGGCAACATTCGCTGCAAAAAAAGGAATATTGGTAACCAACAGTGCAGGCAATGAAGGCACAGATAGCTGGAAGTATCTTATATTTCCTTCAGATGATGATAGCGTATGCGCTGTTGCAGCAACAAATACCAGCGGCGTCATTGCGAGCTTCAGCAGTTATGGTTACCCCGGAAAAGTAAAGCCGAATATTTCATCTGTTGGTTCAGGTACTATTTTATATTCTTCAACAGGGCTTACTTCAGGCAGTGGCACTTCTTTTTCAAATCCGAATATCAATGGCCTTATCGCTTGTTTGTGGCAGGCTTTTCCAAAGGTTAATAACATGACCATACTACAGGCAGTTTACACAAGCTCTGATCGTTTTACAACACCTGATAACCGTTATGGTTATGGAATTCCTGATATGCAAAAAGCGTATAGGTTTTTAAAGAGTGCGCAGAATGTTCAGCTTTATGGAAACGAATGGTTAATACCAAGCAACGCAAATTTTACCAATGAAATTTCGTTTAAACTTATCGGGAGAACTAATGGCAAAGCTACCATTAAATTATTGGACGGACATAAAAATGTTGTTGCAAAGCTTGATCATACGACCGAGCAGGAAGAAGTGTATGATGAAGTGTTGACCGGTCTTGATAAACTGCCGATTGGAAAATATTCACTTCAATACAGTGATGGTACAAATTCAAAAACGATTGATGTAACTAAAGGCAATGTGCCTGTAACAAAACTTTCAAGGCTAAAAGTTATCACTGCCGAACAATGATTAGCATTATCATTTAAGTTTTCTGAATAAAACGGCGAACATAGTGTCTGCTTTTTTATAATAACCTTTTAGCAATTCCGTTTTAATTAATTCAAGCTGGAATTCTTGCTGAATGAATTCAACGATTGATTCGTTTTCTTTTTTGAAGACAGAACAGGTTATGTATAAAAAAAATCCCCCGTCATCTAAAGATCGGATTGCGTGGCTTACAATTTTTTGTTGCAATAGTGCATACTCATCAATACGTTTTGCATCGAAAAAATATAATCTTTCAGGTGTTCTGCTCCATGTGCCGCTGCCTGTGCAGGGAGCATCGCAGATAATAAGATCGTATGCTGCGTTTTGTATCCCGGGTTTTGAGTTAGCAACATCAGCAACAAAGTTTTTATAATTGTTGATTCCTGCTTTTGCAAAGCGCTGTGTAAGATTTTGTATGATGGAATTTCTAACATCAGAAACTGTAAGTGTTATGTTCTGTAATGTATCATAAGCCAGCATTGATTTTCCGCCGCTGCCCGCACAGCAATCCCAAACGTTGATTGTTGATTTCTGATTTTCGATTTCTGATTTAATGATTTTAAAAAACTCTCTTACCTGTTGAGAAGAATGATCCTGTATCACCACTTCTTTGTCAATGTCAAGTATAGCGGCAACATTTATGGATGGTGATAATTCAATACAGTTTTCATCAACGATATTAAAAGGAATAGTATGTTGCCTGAGCCTGTTAATTGCCTCATTGAAATAACCCGGACGTATTCTTATAAAAACATCAGGCTGTATAAATAATGATGCTGAAAATGCATTAATATCCAACGATATGCTTGCTTCATCTGCAAAAGGAAAAACATCATCAACTGAAAAGGAATTATATTTTGTTTGAACAAAACTTATGCGATCATTTAAATCATCACTCCAGTTATTCAACCATTCTTCTTTGAACAAAAAATTCCATTCGCCGGTTTTACTGTTGCAAAGAAAAATGGCAAGACTTAATTTTTCTGCTGTATCACTTTCATAAAAAGCTTTTCCCAAACGGAAAAAACTATAGCAGAGATGCGTTATATATTTTCTATCTTTTGAGCCGTGCTTTTTGTATTGAGCAAAATATTGTTTTAAAAAATATTGCAGCGGAATTACACAATCATACAGCCCGATAATTTTTATTGCTGTGTTAAAGTATGATTGAAAGCGCATCACTCAAAGAAAATTTTTACACGCTCGTACATTAATTTATTGCCGGGCAAAGCATTTAACGTAGTGCCTCCTGAAAAACGTTTTAGTCCGAACAAACCTGCAAGGTTTCCTTTGTTAATAGCAAGTTCCAGGTAACCCGCAGAATTAAACCAGGCAAGCCTTTCACCATGTTCAACAGAAGCATAATTTTCGCTGATCTTTACAATACCGCCATCGTTACGTGCGGGTAATACTATCCTGAAATTTCTCCCTCTTCTATGTTCTTCAAATTCTTTTTTGGTAAGATTGATAACAACATTTTCAAACTGATCAATAAAAATTATCTGGCTGTCTATCCAATCAGGGCCAACCGTTGAACGAAACGGGTATTTCTCTTCAATATCAGTAACAGTGTGCCCGATCGTTTCTAAAGCAACCCCGTTTTCTATCGCATTCAATGCTGAAGCAAATGTTTTAGTACAATCTAACACACCTAAAGAATTTTGCTTAATTATTTTTATGGAGATAATGTCTGCCGGTTTTTCCCCGGCGATCATAGTCAGGATACCGTTATCAGGGCAAACAATAAACTGGTTTTTGTATTGGGCAAACAGCAAATGTTCGGGTGTTTTATCAAACAAATTTATTATTACAAAATGATACGTTGCCGCCGGATAAAATGTAAATGCATTGGTGCACACATAAGCTGCATGCAAATAATTACTGGAAACAAGCTGGTGTGTTATATCAATAATGCAAATGCCTGGCATGGCCCGGATAAGCTGACCTTTAATAGCGCCTACAACATAATCGCTTTGACCTATATCAGTAGATAATGTAACAACAGGCATTCGTTTTATTTAACCAAAACTCCTTTCTTAAAAAAGAATTTGTGTACCATTTTGTCTGCAAGTTCAGGCAGAAAACGGGTTAGTAAAATTGTTTCTTTTCCCTGTGTTGAAAGCACCAGCGTTCTTTTTCTTTTTTCTATGGCTTTTAATATGTGTGTCGCACATTCTTCGGGGCTCATCAGGCTACTTTCATCCAAAGGTGTTTCTTTCTGCGGTTCAGAGTTTTTATTTAAAGCAACGTTGCGGATGTTAGATCTTGTAAACCCCGGGCAAACCCACATAACATTTACACCGCTTTCAAGCAGTTCAGTGCGTAAAGCTTCCATCCATCCCTGCAATGCAAATTTTGAAGCTGAATATCCGCTGCGTCCAGGCAATCCGCGGTAACCGGCAATAGAAGAAACCGCGGCAACAGTTCCTTTGGTTTGGAGTATATAAGGCAAGGCATATTTAGTACAATAAACAGAGCCCCAGAAGTTCACGTCCATTACACGGCGAATAGTATCGAGATCCGTTTCACTAAACAATGCCCGCATAGAAATACCTGCATTATTAATAAGGATGTCAATTTTTCCAAAAACGCTAACTGCCTGTTGTATTAATTTTTTACAATCAGCTTCGTTGCTTACATCTGCCGACAATGCGAGCAATGTTTTTCCGGCATAAACAGTTTGCAAATGATAGAGCTTGTCATAATTGCGTCCGCAGGTAACCACTTTTGCACCTTGTTCCATTAAAAAGCTTACCAAAGCCCGTCCGATGCCGTCTGTGCCTCCTGTAACAACAACAACCTTATCCGTAAAAAAAGACATAACTTTTGCTTTGCTGCAAATTTAGTTACTTGTAAAGGTTGTGGAAATGTAAATATTCACTAATAAGTATAAAGATGTTATTTAAACTTTGGTACAATATGTTTTTCGGCTATTTTTGCACTCCCAAAAACAAAAGGGGATGATCTCGTAGCTCAGCTGGTAGAGCACAACACTTTTAATGTTGGGGCCCTGGGTTCGAGTCCCAGCGGGATCACGAGTTAAAAAATAATGCCTTTGTAAATCAATAATTTACGAGGGCATTTTTATTTCCGGGTAAACAGTAGGTAAACTTTTGAAAAAATGCTATAAAGATAGAAGAATAAAGCCCACACGATAAACACTTATTAAAGAAAAGCGTCAAAAACAGCCTATAAAAAAGTGTGTTTGTTTTCGGGCGCATACTGGGGTCAGTGGGTTTGTTTTTAAGGCCCCGGTCGTGAAGTAGAACTGCATAAATAAACGTTTATATAATCTATTTAAGCTTCATTAAGACATCACCAACTTAATACAGGATAATTTCACAAAAGAAGGCAAGAAAACCAAAATCTGCTACCATTTCAATACCCTTATGATTAGGTGAGAACATTACAGATAGAAATATGAAAACGAATAAGTAATCGCCTATAATATTTTAATGGATAGAATTCGTTTCACTTTGGTTTATGTGTTCGATTGTTGCTGACATATTTGAAAGATTAAATGATCGATGCAACTTTTGTCAAGTCCCATTTTTACTAACATACATATTCAAGACGTGTTTGTCACATTTCATTTTAATGTAATTTTTATTGAATAATTTTTATTTGTTTCATTACAATTCAGGCTACTATAATTTTAATTTATTATAAAATATTTTTACACAAATAGAAGGATCTTATTTTGCTGACTGAACTCAGGTTCAATTTTGTGTTTGTCTATATCAACACTTTCTTCAACGAGAATAAGAAATAATAATGCTCTCACATTTGCATTATTGCTGTAAATATTTTTGATCCTTCAAGTGTTTTTAGTGTGTCATTCTTCTTGCCTGTGGTATCTATATATTTTGCTTCAATGATTAAAGAATTGTCCTTAACCGAAAAAATCTGCATTTTTTGTGTTTCCGTCAAAAATTACTGCAATATTCCCGGATTCCACACGCGGCATCAACGTGCTGTTAAAAATGCCCGGATATGTGAATGATGTAACTATTGTGCATAGTTGTGTAACAAATGGCGGGTGCGGCGCAGTTACCTTCACTACTATCTAAAAATACAAATTCAATATCAATCGATAAGGAGGTTTATTATGAAAACTAAAAGCTTATTTTCTCTATTAATATTTGTCGTCATCTTGGGTATTGCTATGGCAGTTTTGTATGCTGCAAACAGCTTTTCAAATATTTTAATTACCGAAATTACTGGAGCAGCTGCGTTTGTGATCGCACTCATTATTTCCTTTGCTATTAAGATTGCCGCTCCGTGGGACAAAGCGGTTGTACTGCGTCTCGGTCAGTTTCATTCACTTAAAGGTCCAGGGCTTTTTTTCATCATCCCCATTTTAGATACAATACCCTACTGGATTGATACGCGCGTAATCACCACATCTTTTAAAGCTGAAAAAACACTTACGAAAGACACGGTTCCGGTAGATGTCGACGCGGTTTTGTTCTGGAAAATATTAGACCCAAAAAGAGCTGCTCTCGAAGTAGCGGATTATTTAAGCGCTATCAGTTGGGCTTCGCAAACAGCATTGCGTGATGTGATTGGCAAAACAATGCTTTCAGACATGCTGGAAGGAAGAGATAAGATAAGTGATGTGCTTCAAAAAATTATTGATGAACGCACAGAGCCATGGGGCATTCATGTAAATTCTGTTGAGGTAAAAGATGTATTAATTCCGCCGGCATTGGAAAATGCAATGTCTATGCAGGCGCAGGCCGAAAGAGAACGCCAGGCACGTGTAATACTCGGAGATTCTGAAAGACAAGTGGCTGAAAAATTTGGGGAAGCTGCGCTTACTTATGCAAACAATCCTGTGGCTTTGCACCTGCGGGCCATGAATATGTTGTACGAAGGATTGAAAGAAAATTCAACCATTGTTATTGTTCCCAGTTCGGCTGTGGATACTATGCAGTTAGGCAGCATGGCAGGTTTAACTGCTTTAACAATGGGCATTGGCCAGGATAAAGCGAAAAAAGAAAATGGAACTGTTTTAAAATCTGAACTATAAAATGCTGCAGAAAACATCCCACCATTCAAACAAGCATAATGACTACGTCATCCAACTCTCTGCGGGAAAACAAAACAAATGGGATCTCTGATAAAGCCCTGGGTGAAACAACACCAATAGTTCATCTCCTTTTTGACTCAGACAGGCAAAGCCGTAATAATGATGCGCATATTCCGCTGGCAGCTTCTCTTAAATCAAAAGAGCATGTAGATGAATTTATAGCCTTCCTGGCGCATGAAGTCCGGAATCCCTTAAGCAGCATTAATTTATCAACTGAATTGCTGAATGCAGCTATAGAGAATGAAGAACAAAAAAATTACCTGGCTATTATTGCCCGGAGTTCTTCAAGAATAAATGATTTAATTACCAGGTTACTGAACTATCAGAAGCCTGATGAATCAGATGAAGCAAAAAATTCTGTTGTAAATATTGTTAATGAAGTAATAGAGATTATGGATGACAGGATCAGGCTTAAAAATATAACCGTAGTCAGAAATTTTTGCAGC
>JABDAV010000054.1 GCA_013289015.1 Bacteroidota bacterium
ACTTAACTTTTATTTGTATTGATACAACTTAACTCTTTGAATATTCCATTCACCAACAGGTATTCTTATATGTCTTCCCTGGTGATCCTGGTCCCCGTTCATGCGCCTGCCTGCTATCCATTCACCATTTACATATTTGCCTTCATCGGCCTGTAAAATACCTGTAGAAATATCGTTCGCGTTGTTCACAGCAAATGTCACCACAACACCTGTTCCTGCAACGATGAAATCATTTTCATCTTTTTCAATAATGATTGCTCCACTCATCGGCCAATCAGGATTTTTCGCTTCAGGCGACCAACCTAAAGTATAATCATGTGCAACAGTGAGCTTGTAATTGCCTAAAACAATTTCTTCTTTTTTGTTTGATGTATCCAGCAACACACCTTCCATCTTTCCTGTTCCGCGATATTGTAAAATTTCAGGTGATAATTGAGATAAGATGGAATAGCTTTTACCAATCGCTTCATCTTCAGGATGCTCTGTTGATTCGATTGAAAAAGGTGAAAAACCAAATGCCTGGTAATGACCGATTGCATAAAAAACTTTTGCCGCATCAGATGCTTCAAATTTTATTTCAGGAATAAACAATGGATTATTTCGTCTTGTGTACAGATCGCAATAATATTTGAAATAAGGATTATAAAAATCAGGAGAAAGAACATCAATTGAAGGAGTTGCAGCCTGCCATATATCCATTATATGCGGCAATGGACCTGCACTTGGATATTGACCCGGCTGCACATTGCGATAATTTAATGCTGCATTTACATACATTGGCAATGGATAAGTTTTCTTCCCTGCTTCAGCAACTGCATTCGTATATTTTGCATAATACCATGCCTGAAATAATTCATCGGTGGCAAGGCTTTTACCAAACACTGTTTCCCAATTTCCTGATGCAGCGAAATTTGTTTTTGACCAATGATCTTTTAATTCAGGAACCAATGAATCTTTATTTGCGATGAGATAATTCATCAGCGCTGTTGGTACATCACTGTTAAATGCTTCATCTGCTTCGGCTGTATATTCTCTTGCTTCAGTCAACATGCCAATTTCATTTTCAACCTGCACCATGATTACCGTATGATGTTTATCTGTTTCTTTCAAATGTTGCATCAATGTTGTAAACGCTTTTATATCAGCATCAAGATTATTCTTACTGAAAGCAGATAATATTTCCAGGCCTTTGCCTGTATGATCCTGCGCGCGCGGAAATCGTGACTGATTTGTCTTTACCCATCCGGGTGCATAACAACTCATGCTGTTCTTCCACGAACCGAACCATAATAAAATAAGCTTGAGATTATTTTTACTGCTTGTATTAATAAGGCTATCAACAAGCTCAAAATCAAATTTTCCTTCTTGTGGTTCTATTAATTCCCAATAAACAGGTGAAAGGATTGTATTCAAATGCATTGCTTTGAACTTACTCCATAATGGTTGCATATACTCCATGCTTGAAGCAGTTGAATTGCCTAATTCGCCGCCCAATACAAGAAAAGGTTTTCCATCAACTACCAGTTCTTGTGCTGTTCCTTTTTTATGCAGGTAAGGAATAGGTTGACTATATGCATAATTGCATAACTGAATAAACAGGCCAAGAATAAAAATGATTTTGATTGATCTCTTCATGCAAATATTTTATGTTGACATTGTTTAAACTCTATAATTTAAACATTGTATTAGCTCCCCTTCAGGGGATGGGGGCAGCATCTGTTCTGAACGGCGATGCAGGCAATCCTTCCTTGTTGTACAAATTCGGATTTACAGGATCATCTTCCCAGGCATAACGAACGTACTTTGGCGCTGCTATTGCATCATTCCATACAATCACTTTGTCGTCTTCAATTTTTGTATTCGCCCAAACAAATTTTTTATCGTCGCCGGCAATTGCAAATTCAGCGGGCGTTTCATTATCATTTGTAATTAAACCACTGCCTGTATTACTGAATGAAATAATTATTTTACTCCCATCAATTGCTGATGACTGATAGATTGGGCCTGAATAAATAATGTTTTCTCCGTAAGCAATTTTTTCTGCAGCTAATGCCAATCTATCACCAACATCTTTTTTTCTGTCCGGATGAATGTCGTTCCATTCACCCAGATCAATTGCAACTGCCATTGCTGTGTTGGGAACAGATAACGATTGCAACTGCGCTTCTCTTAACTCAGCCCATTGACTTTCCGAAGGCAGATAATTGTAATCCATAAAGCCGGGAAGCTGCACATATAAAAAAGGAATGTTGCCTTCTTTCCATTTGCTGCGCCAATCAGCGATCATTGCAGGTTGCAGTTTTGCATATTCGGCACCGTGACTACTATTGGCTTCACCCTGGTACCATAACATTCCTTTGAGGGTATAATTGATCAATGGTGCCACCATCGTATTGTATAAAGCTGTTGGCTGATTTTGTGCAACGAAACCAAAACCTCCTACTCCGTTTTGTGGTACGAATACTTCGCCTACTTTATATTGCCAGTACCCTTTCAGATCAACAGTATCATTTCCTGCGATCAAACAATAAGGCTTATCAGGAACAAAGCCGCCTTTGCCGGAATTGTTGATGACACGAATTACAAATAAATTTTTTCCGGGCTTCAACAAGTCTACAGGAACAGTATATCTTCTTTGCGGATATTGATAGGTTGTATTACCAACCAGCGTTCCATTGATGTATAAAAAATCAGCGTCAACAATTCTTCCTAAAAAAACTTTTACAGGCTTGCCGGTCATGGATGCAGGCACATCAAT
Organism: Bacteroidota bacterium; assembly: GCA_013289015.1. Classification (GTDB taxonomy): domain Bacteria; phylum Bacteroidota; class Bacteroidia; order Chitinophagales; family Chitinophagaceae; genus Parafilimonas. The sequence continues at coordinate 2,759 of JABDAV010000054.1, forward strand.
TTCTTTGCGATACCAAACCACACCATCCAGGTCTTTTACGCCCTGGTCTTCCCAATAACCGGGAATATTTATAGTGCGCCATTCTTTCGGAACATAAGCAGGATCATACCATGGCATTAAACCTGTAAAGCCTTTATCTTCCTGCTTTGGCATATTTGCATTAGCGATCAGATTTCTTCTTGCAATGCTGTTGATATAAGCAGTGTCTTTATTTTTTTCAATTGTATTTGATATAGATGGAAATGCTTTCAAACCATCTTCGCTTGTCCATGCTTCTATCGGCGTGCCGCCAACACTTGCATTGATCAAACCAATAGGTACGTGATATTTTTCATATAGATCTTTTGCGAAAAAATAAGCCACTGCTGAAAAATCAAGTACATTTTCAGGGTTAGCAGATTTCCAGGAACCGGTTGTAAGATCATCATGCGGGCCTTGCAGATCAGTTAATGTTGATATCAAAAATTGTCTTATTTCAGGATAATTTGCATTTGTAATTTCATCTGCATAACGAACACTGTGCAAACGCATTTGATGCACCATATTTGATTGGCCTGAACACAACCAAACATCACCGATCAATATATCATGTAACGTGATCTTGTTCTTACCGGTTATCTCCATCATATATGGACCTCCTGCTTTTGTTGGAGCTAACTGCAACATCCATTTACCATCATTACCGGTTGTTGCTTTATAAGTTTTGTTGTTGAATTTTACGATTACTTTTTCTCCTTTCGATGCCCATCCCCACACATTTATTTTTGCATCACGTTGTAACACCATACTATCCCTGATTAACTGCGGAAGCCTTATCTGTGCGAAAGAAGGTAAAGCGATCAGTGATACAACGCAGGTGGCAATTGTTTTAAAAAAATTCATCGGTGTAATTGTTTTATAATTTTTATTCAGCCTTAATTTTTACAGCGACTTTGGGGACTTGAGTGACATTTAAAGAAAACCGACAGGTTTAATACTGCTTAACCTAAGTAGCAACCAATCATTACCTAAGCCAACCTTATTACTTTATTTTCTCCATTAATAAGCTTGAATAAAAATTAAGCCTTTCTACTAAGGTTGAAATACGTATAACTCTTATACAAACGCTAACTCAAATCATTATTCAAATTGTATTCTTACTTTTTTATTTATCAATTTATTCTTGTTGCAAATCCGCTTGAACCATACTGGTCTAATTGAAATCCTGAAACATTTCCCTTTTCATCCTTTACAAAATGAATTTTTAAGAATGATGAAGTGAGATAAAAATCAGTTTCCGAAGCAGCCTGTAATGTAAGTTTCATATTGCCTGTAGCACCTGTGAGCATTCCATTCTCTGATGCAATATTTACCACTGTTCCATCATTCATTTTATAACTGCCTTTATACTGATCCAATATGTTTGACAATAATTGCAGTGAAGGCCTTTTAAAAATAAACTGTAATCCTCTTGCATAACCTTCACCTTTTGTTCCCGAGTGACCTGTATTCTCCAATACTTTGCTTTCAATTTGTAATGACGAATAATGTCGATCATTTAAAAATGAAGTAAGCTTTTCAAAACCAGGCACACTTGTTTCAACGCCACCCACACACATAAATAATTTCGCAGGAGGATTAGACGTATTGGTATGATATTGCTCTTCATATTTATACAATATATTATTATTCCACATGAATGCAGGACTTGCAGCTATATAACGATTGAACATTTCAGGATGCGTGAATAAAGTGTACATGGTGAACAATCCGCCAAGTGAACAACCCATCAAAGTTTTATCATTTGTATCAATCCTGTAATTGCTTTCAACCAAAGGAAAGATCTCATTTTTTATAACTGATAAAAATGCGGAGGCACCTCCGCTTTGAGGCAATCTTTGTTCAGTTGTGGGCGTGTAATCTCTTGCTCTTAAACTGTCAGCATTAGGGTGATCACCGCCCCATGTTATACCAACAATGATCATTTCAGGAATGAAGCCATCATAATACTGCTGGCCATATAAAGCTGATACCAACGGAAAATCCCATTGCGAATCCATGAGATAAACAACAGGGTATTTTTTGTTACCGTTGGCATAACCTGCAGGCAATGAAATCTGCAAAACATATTCCTGACCGCTTATAATAGAAGATGTAAAATTTTTTATTTGCGAACCGGGAATACTTACTTCGGGATTAGATTGAGCAAGTAAATCTTTTCCGGGATATAAAATAAACAATAGGGCTATGCATATAAGGACGAGAGATGAAATATAATTTTTGGTGTTTGCTTTCATGATATTACTTTGATTTATTATTTAGTCGATCATTAATTTTTTAAACAAAGTTTCAGGCGGACCGAGATAGCTCTGTTTTACGCCACCAAAATCAACCACTATTTTTTGCAGTATAACTGCAGGACTAACCATCCAGAATTTCATTGTATGCTTTCCATTTTTATTAATAGAATGTTCCGTTGTTTTTATGATGATATTGTTAGCCACCCATTCGCTCCATGCTTTTGTATCATTATCATTTTTATTGAGTGAAATAACCTGCGGTGTTTCATCATCAATGGAAACAGCATATTGCAAACCTGTTGAATCGTTATGAAAATTGAGTGTTGGTGAGAAGTATGCATTCAGTTTAAATGCGCCTGTATCGTAAGTATAAAAATCATATTCCAAATGTGGTGTGCTTTTGTCGATGGTTTGTGTTGGTGCCGTTACCGGAAAAGTTGTAATGCCATCGCCATCTCTGCCAATGTTTGGAATTATTTTCCAATGAATATTGACTGCATCTTTTTTATTTGTGTAGTGCGATGCTTCAATAGAAATATAACCGTTCAGCTCGTAAAAGACATTGCCTTTACTGTTTTTTGGAATAAGGTTTTCAGCTCTTTTAGCTGGTAACTCAACAGTAGTTGTTTCTTCTCTTGCATAGGCTGAAACATATTTTACTTCTGGCATTGTTTGTTTATCAGGTTGCTGCCAATATGTATAACCAATATGTGTTTGATCCATCATGTGGTTCCACTTACCGTTGTTCAATTGGTTGTATTCAAATGAAAGAAGAGAATCTTTATTGTAAAAATCTTTTGCTTTATCTGCCCAAATATTTGCAGCTTCCAACATATGATCGGAACAAAATTTATTTCTTGCAACAGCCGTATATAAGTTTTGAAGATTGGTATAAGCTTTCACAGGATGCAGCACTAATTCAAAATAAGCATCTTTATACTCAGCGGGTAATTTGTTATTGATGGTTTCCGCTTCTTTCTGCAATTGATTCCAGTCATCAGTTACTCCTTCTGCTTCATTATAATCTTCCAGGCTATACGTGTTTGCATCTAATAATTCGGGCTTTCTTCTTGATGCATACTGCGCATATTTTTTCATCACATTACCAATCTCTTTAGCGTATGTTGATCCAAATTGTTTTACCGCCCATTGCGTATAATAATCGTTGAGATTATCTTCATTCCAGTTATTTACATTCCATGCATAATCCAAAAAGAAAGAAATGGGAAATTCCATTGGCTTTAAATCTCCAACATTTACAATCCATATATTTCTTACATCATATTCATAAGCTAAATGCATTTGCTCCCACACACGTTCAATATTGTTGGTGTTTATCCATTTGTAATTTCTAGGATCGCCAACATAATCAAAATGATAATAAATGCCATAACCGCCACTGCGTGGTTTATCAGTCAGTTTTGGCAACCTGCGAATGTTACCCCAGTTATCATCGCACAACAATAAAGTAACATCCTCGGGCACGCGCATGCCTTTATCATAATAATCCTGCACTTCTTTATACAACGCCCAATCCTGCGGTGTTTCGCTCGCAGGCTTACCGGTAACATCTTCAATAATTTTGCGTTGATCCGCAACAATTCTTTCCAGCAAACTAATAGCAGTGCCTTGTGTCATCGGCATATCGCCATCGCCGCGCATACCAATTGTAACAATGCTTTCATGATGGTCCATATTTTCGATTCCCTTTTTCCAAAAAGAATCAAGCACTACTTTATTACTGTCATAATTCCATTGGCCCTTGCCATAACGTTTCCATTCCTGTTGTGCGCGTAACATGGGTTCATGATGCGAAGTACCCATCACTATTCCCCATTTGTTTGCAAGAATCGGATTAAGCGTATCATCATCATTAAATGCATTGCCCCACATTGCCGGCCACAAATAATTTGCTTTCAGCCGAAGCAATAACTCAAACATGTGTTCATACACCAAATGATTTACACCACCGAATTTTTCTTTGGTCCAGCCCGAAAATGCAGGCGCTTCATCATTGATAAAAATGCCGCGGTATTTTACTGAAGGCGGCCCGTATTGATAAGTGCCTTTTTTAATATACACTTCATTCTTTTTTTTCATCGGCACGTCTGCCCACCAATACCATGGCGAAACGCCCAGCTGTTCTGATAAAGTGAATGCCCCATAAGCAGCCCCGCGTTTATCGCTTCCAATAATTACAAATCCATTTTGTATGCCTTTAGCAGGATTGCTGATGGTTTGCAGCTTGAATGATTCCCATTTGCCTTTAATGCTGTCAACATTTAATTTTTTTTGCTTGATGAGTTGATCAATCATTGCTGAGCCATTAATGGTTCCGATGATGATGATATTTTTTGCTGAAGCCGGAAGTGTTGAAATAAGTTCAGGTTTTTTGCCTGTTACCATTTCAATATCATTTTGCAATAATGATGCAGCTTTATGCACCAGCCAGTCATCATTATCGTCAACATAAATTGAAGTTGTTTGGGATGATGTAACTATTGGAATGGCGCTAGCTTCATTTTTTTCAGTAATAAAATTTTGTGCCTTTGATGCAAGCAAAATCATTACTACAAACAAAACTGTCAAAAAGATTTTTCCTTTCATAAAACCAGTATTAATAATTTAAACAGTTGAATGTATTTGCACCAGGAAAGCCTTATTTCCCCGATTCTCTGATTTTTCGTAAAAAATAGTGACAAATTTATAATTTAGAGCAATCGGTTGCACAAAGTAAGAATGTGTATGGAATAAGTGAAAGAAGTAACATAAAATATTTACAGGCCGCAATTAATATTTAAGTATGAAACAGGTTTTATTTGGATTTTCATTACTGTTCACCACCTTTTGTTTTTCGCAAAATAAGCAGCAGCTAAAACTATGGTATGATCATCCATCCGGCGATATTTGGCAAAACGCTTTGCCTATTGGTAATGGGAAGTTAGGCGCAATGGTTTACGGAAACGTAGATACTGAAACCATTCAGCTAAATGAACACACGGTGTGGAGTGGTGGTCCGAATAGAAATGACAATCTTTTGTGTCTTGATTCTTTGGCTGAAATAAGGAAGCTGATCTTTGATGGCAAGCAAGACGAAGCGCAACAACTCGCCAATAAAGCCATTGTTTCTCAAACCTCGCAGGGGCAGATGTTTGAACCTGTTGGCAGCCTTCGCCTTGTTTTCGATAAGCATGAAAACTATATCAACTACTATCGCGAACTTGATCTAGAAAAGGCTGTTCAAAAAACTTCTTATACTATTGATGATGTTACTTACACGAGAGAAATTTTGGCATCTTTTCCTGATCATGTAATTGCCATGCATTTAACAGCAAGCAAGCCCGGTAATATTTCTTTCACTGCATTTTTTTCAACACCACAACCTAAAGCAGTGATGCAAACAGCTTTTGCAAAAGAACTCACCATATCAGGCACAACAATAGATCATGAAGGTGTGGAAGGAAAGATAAAATTTAAAGGCATTGCACGGTTTAAATTAGACGGTGGCACGCTTTCATCAAATGATACTGCATTGACAGTAAAAAATGCCAATGGAGTAACTATTTATATTTCCATTGCTACCAATTTTAATAACTACCAGGATATAACTGCAGATGAAAATGAACGGGCAGCAACTTTTCTTAACAAAGCTTATCCCAAATCGTTTGCCGGTATTTTAACAACGCATGTTGTAGCCTATCAAAAATATTTTGATCGCGTACAACTTGATCTCGGAACAACGGATGCCGCCAGGTTTCCAACAGATGAACGATTAAAAAATTTCAACACTACCAATGATCCGCAGTTTGTCGCACTCTATTTTCAATACGGTCGTTATTTGTTGATTTCCTCTTCTCAACCGGGAGGCCAGCCTGCTACACTGCAAGGCATCTGGAACAATGAATTATATCCGCCCTGGGACAGCAAGTATACCATTAACATCAATACCGAAATGAATTACTGGCCCGCTGAGAAAACAAATCTTTCAGAAATGACAGCGCCACTTATTAAAATGGTGGAAGAACTGGCTGAAACCGGCCAGGAAACTGCAAAAAATATGTACGGCACAAGAGGCTGGATGGCGCACCATAACACAGATATCTGGCGCATCAACGGGGCTGTAGATGGCGCTTTTTGGGGCATATGGTCTAATGGCGGCGGATGGCTGAGCCAGCATCTCTGGGAACATTATTTATACAGCGGCGATAAAGCTTACCTCGCATCTGTTTATCCCGTGCTGAAAGGTACAGCCATGTTCTATTCAGATTATCTTATAGAACACCCGAAATATCACTGGCTGGTTATTTGTCCGGACATGTCACCCGAAAATGCACCGCAGGCACACCAGGGTTCTTCGCTTGATGCAGGTGTAACCATGACCAACCAAATTGTTTTTGATGTATTTACAAATGCTATTGATGCAGCAACAATTTTAAATAAAGACAAGGCTTTTGTTGATACACTGAAACAAAAGCGCAGCATGCTTGCACCGATGCATATCGGCCAATTCAGCCAGTTACAGGAATGGCTGGATGATGTAGATGATCCAAACGATCATCATCGCCATATATCACATTTGTATGGCTTGTTTCCTTCCAATCAAATATCGCCTTACCGTACGCCTGAATTATACAGCGCGGCAAAGAATACACTCATTCAACGCGGCGATATATCAACCGGCTGGAGTATGGGCTGGAAAGTAAACTGGTGGGCAAAAATGCTTGATGGTAATCATGCTTATAAACTCATTCAAAACCAGCTTACACCTGTAGGTATAAATGAAAGTGGTGGTGGTACTTATAATAATCTTTTTGATGCGCATCCTCCTTTCCAGATCGATGGCAACTTCGGCTGTACTTCGGGCATAACAGAAATGCTGATGCAAAGCGAAGATGGCTTCCTGAATTTGTTGCCTGCGTTGCCTGATGTTTGGCTGCAAGGCGGTAGTGTTAGCGGCTTGTGTGCAAGAGGAGGTTTTGAAGTTATAAGAATTGAGTGGAAAGATGGAAAGATTGTAAAAGCTGTAATCAAATCAACGCTTGGTGGCAATCTTCGTTTAAGGGTTCCTAATGAGTTAAAGTTGAACAGTGGAACTACTTTGAAAGAAGCTATTGGTGAGAACAGTAATCCGTTTTATCAAACAGGAAAAACAGCTGAGCCAATCATTTCACCAAAGGCAACAATAACACCACCGGATCTGAAAAAAACTTTTTTGTATGATATAGCTACAACGAAAGGAAATGTATATACGCTCATCACAAATAGTTATTGACCATTCGATTTGCAGAAACAAAAAACAACAAATGCATTTAAATCACCTGTATGAAAAATATCTTCTTCGCTTTTTTATTTATGTTGCCGGTGATAGCGCTGGCTCAAACTCAAAAAGGAAATAAACATCAACAATTGCCTGCATATAAATCGGGTGTTTACCGCAATTTTTTTCTTGAAGCATGATATAGTCAGAAAGATATTGATGCAAAAGTTGAACAGGCTTATCACGATTTATTTGAAGGTCCCAACAAAGTTTATTTTGAAGTTGGTGATTCTATGGCGTATGTATCTGACATAAAAAATCATGATGCAAGAACTGAAGGACTTTCATACGGAATGATGATAGCCGTTCAGTTAAACAAGAAAGATGTATTCGACCGCATCTGGCGCTGGAGCAAAAAATATTTACAGCATCCCGATGGTCCGCGCGAAGGATATTTTGCATGGAGCATCAACCCGCAAACCATGAAGAAAAATTCGGAAGGAACTGCTTCAGATGGTGAGTTGTATTTTATAACAGACCTGTTGTTTGCTTCCAATCGCTGGGGTAATAATACGGGCATTGATTATTACCAAGAGGCCCGTTTTATTTTAGATAACATGTGGAAGAAAGATGGAACGCAGGACAGCATTTTCAACATAATCAATCCAGAACATAAACAAATTGTTTTTACACCCGAAGCGCGCAATTATAATTTCACTGATCCTTCTTACCAGTTGCCTGCATTCTTTGAAGTGTGGGCGATATATGCAAAAGACGGGCATGAACAGTTTTATATAGATTGTGCTGATACTGCACGTGCTTTTTTGCACAGGGCTTGTGCAGCTCCCACTGCGCTTAATACAGACCTTACTGATTTTAACGGCCAGCCTTTGCAAACAAGATGGATGCAACCTGCATTCAGATATGATTCATGGCGCGTGCCAATGAACATTGCAATGGATTATAACTGGTTTGGAAAAGATAAAAGCTGGCAGCAGGATTATGCAAAACGCTTTCAAAACTTTCTCAAATCAAAAGGCATAGACAGATTTGTTGATCAGTATAATCCTGATGGCTCACAGCCTGATTTTATTCTGCCGGCAGGTGGATATAAAAAGCTAAGGCATTCATTGGGTTTGGTGGCAACTGCTGCATCAACAGAAATGATTTATAAGGATGATGATTTTGCTTTTGTAAATGCGTTGTGGAATGCCAAATTACAGCCATACCAGGATGGATATTTTGATCCTTATTATGATGGCTTATTGTATTTGTTCAGCCTGATGCATTTAAGCGGAAAATACCAGTTGATACAACCTCATAAAAATTAATAAAGGGAATTGCAATCATTTGTTTTTCTTGTAACTGTTTAAGGTTACTTATCTGACATTTGCAGAGCAAAGCAATTCAGTATTTTTAATTTCATGCATTTATTAAATTATGCGATTACCGGTTTATTTAGATAACAATTCAACTACGCCTGTTGATGAACGAGTGCTGCATTCAATGCTTCCTTTCTTCACACATAATTTTGGAAATGCAGCGAGCAAAACACATGCATACGGATGGATTGCAGAAGAAGCTGTTGAACATGCACGCGAACAGGTTGCAAAGTTGATCAACGCACATCCCAAAGAAATTGTTTTTACTTCAGGCGCAACGGAAAGTATAAACCTTGCGTTAAAAGGTGTGTATGAATCATACGGTTCAAAAGGCAATCATATTATAACATGTGCAACAGAGCACAAGGCAGTATTGGATACCTGCAAACATCTTGAAAAATCCGGTGCTGATGTTACTTACCTGCCGGTAAAAAGTGATGGAAGAATAGATGTAAATGTGCTTGAAAAAAGTATTAAACCAACAACCATTCTCATCGCAATGATGTATGCGAATAATGAGACCGGTGTTATTCAACCTGTAAAAGATATTGCTGCCATTGCAAGGCAACACGGTGTTATATTTTTTTGTGATGCGGCGCAGGCAGTCGGAAAAATTTCCGTTGATGTAATGAAGGATGATATTGCCCTGCTGTCGTTATCGGCGCATAAAATATATGGCCCTAAAGGTGTTGGCGCTTTGTATGTGAGAAGAAAAGATCCGCGCGTAAAACTAACTGCACAAATGGATGGCGGCGGCCATGAAAATAATTTGCGTAGCGGCACATTAAATGTTCCGGCTATCGTTGGATTAGGCAAAGCCTGCGAAATATGCTCGAATGAAATGAATGATGAAGCAGAGCGATTAAATGTTTTGAGAAATAAGTTTGAAACTGCTTTGCTTGAATTAAATGATGTGTATGTAAATGGCAGCCGTGAATTTCGTTTACCGCATGTTACTAATCTTTCCTTTAAAGGCACAACTGCCAACAGGCTTATCATGAGTATGAATAAAACTGCTGCAACTTCTTCGGGTTCTGCGTGTACTTCTGCATTGGTTGAACCTTCTTATGTTTTGAAAGCATTAGGCTTGACTGATGAGCTTGCCAATACATCATTGCGCTTTGGTCTCGGACGTTTTACAACAGAAGAAGAAATTGATTTTGCTGTTATGGAGATCAAAAGTAGTGTTCAAAAATTGCGTGCAGAATCTAATGTGTTCTGATAACCAAACAAAAGTTGAGGTTGGGTTTTGTTAACCAGGCTTTTATAAATGCAACTGTTAGCTGTTGCTTTTATTACTCGTAAGTAAAGACTAATTTTTTATTAATAACTCCATCTCTTTCTCGTAGTTCAGAAAGTGTTCCGTCAGTGTTGTACGTTAATATGAACTTTGTATCTATTTCAGTGATTTCTATGATTTGGTTTTTGTCATTGTATTTGTAAGTGAACTCATTCATTGCTCCACTTACATTCATTTTGGCAACTCTGTTCTTATTATCATATTCATAGCATTTCACATTTCCTGGATAAATCTTCATATCACACTCTTTATCTTTTGCAGCATTTTTAAAAATACCTTCAGAGGAACATAATAGGGCAAATGAAAATTTTTGCAAGCAAAAAATACGTCAATTGTGTGTCTGTTAAATTAATTTCTTTGGACTTAAGTACAGTGTCAATTGTTACTTTCAACTTGGGATTTTGATTATCAAAAAACACAACTGTTAACTTTGAACTTCTATCCTGTGATAAGCATTTAAAGCAACTAAAGTCATCACCAGAAATAAGATACGTTGCATATTTGTAATTATCAATTTTGAATAGTTTTGAAGGTCGAATCAAAGTGGCAGCCAACTCTCAAATATACATAATACACTCGCGCAATTGCATTAACTGCAGGTAGAGTGTTCCTATTCTTTTAGTATTTCATACCATAGCTCCACCATTCCGCTTTTGTAGGCTGTTACATCTTTCAGGTGTAATGCTTGCTCTTGTCCGATATAGTCAAAAAGCAATGTTCCTTCACCCAAAATAACCGGCATAACTGATAATCTTATTTCGTCCGCCAATTTTAAACGAATAAAATCTTTCGCAAGTATAGCGCCGCCTGCAAGCCAAACATTTTTATAGTTAGGTTTTAGCCGTTCATTCACCAATTGGTTCAGATCGCCTGAATACATTTCAATGTTCTGCCTGTCAACCGGCAGCTTTCTGTGCGTTAATACAATGGTTGGCACATCTCCGTAAACCCAACCATAAGATTTTGAAAGTTCCAAAGCATGTTCATATGTCCGTGCTCCCATTACATAGCAGTCTATTGTTTTAAGAAATTCGTCGGCATCCTGTTGAGTAATTTCAACTCCTTTCTCATAGTGGCCAGATGTTTCAAACCATGAAACGCTATTGTCTTTTTTTGCAATAATGCCGTCAAGACTTGAAACCATATGTATTGTCACTTTAAATGCGCCTGTTGTCATTTGTGTTTTATTTGTAAATATGTGAATCAATTATTTACATTGCCACTAACTCTCAAATATACTTAATACACTTGCACAAATAGGACAACTGCAGGTCGGCTTCATGCACGGGTGGGTGTATGCGCATTGCATGTTCGTAGAAAGATAATTAGCAGCAGGAAATTCTAATAGCCTAATCAACCCAGGCGCCGTAGTCTTTAATAAGATTGACAAGCTCATCCACAGCAACATTGCTGTCAACATTACGCTTAATAATTTCTTTGCCTTTGTATAAAGTGATCTTGCCAACGCCGCTACCAACATAACCAAAATCTGCATCAGCCATTTCGCCCGGTCCGTTTACAATACAACCCATGATAGCGATTTTTACCCCTTTCAAATGATTGGTAACCGCGCGTATTTTAGCAGTAGTTTCCTGCAGATCAAATAATGTTCTTCCGCAACTCGGGCAGCTTATGTATTCTGTTTTAGAAATGCGTGTGCGCGTTGCCTGCAATATTGAAAAAGCAGTTGCATTTAAGAACTGGTGATTGTTGGTGATAGAAATATAATTGCGCCCGCTGAGCTTTGTGATCTGCATTTTTTTCGGATCATTCATAACCCATAAACCATCTCCAAAACCATCTAACAATAATGCGCCTGATTCAGATGAAAACTGGATGAGTTGTTCATCAACACCGGTACAGTTGCTTTCAACACAAATAATAACAGGCGTTTTAATATTGCGTTCCATCAACTCGATAATATTGCGGCGAACATCTGCCATACTGTGCTTATTGGTTGAATAAAAACATAACACTGCAGTAACATCAGTTGCAACCAAATCAAATATTTTCTCTTTTATTTCTTTATCTATTGTATGTACATCAATAGCAATAAAGTTTTGCTTTGAAGATTTTTCATCTACCACCAAATACTCAACACCTTCAAACAAAGGAAAAGCCTCACCCCAACCCTCTCCACTCGTAGAGAGGGAGTTAAGCCATGTTTTTGCATTGCAGATAACTTTAAGTGTTCCGGGCAAATGAAAGTCTAAAATTTTATCAGCAGTATAAATATAATCTGCAGCTGCATCGCCAATGTTCCATTTATCTCTAATTGCATCATAAGCATAACCGATTGCAGTAAGGTCTTGTGCAGTAATTTTTTCTTTCTGCATAAAATCTGCAATCACAACCGGCACCAATGTGCCGCCAATATTATTCACTTCATGCGTGCGCCTGCGTTTGTAATCAAAAGGATTGTATGGAAGTGTTAACCGCTGACCGTTTCCCGTTAACTGTTTTAAAGTTTCATTTGTTGACGGTGAACGGTGAACAGTTGACTTGATTTTATCAGAAATATTATGCAGCAAATCTTTTATTGGTGAGTGATGCGCCCTGTTTTCATAACGTTTCACCAAATCTTTACAAACAGGAATTTCAAATTCAGGGTCTTCTGTTAATGATACACGAATCGTATCACCTAAACCATCTTCCATTAATGTACCGATGCCCACAGCGCTTTTTATTCTTCCGTCTTCACCATCACCGGCTTCTGTAACACCTAAATGCAAAGGATATATTTCATCAAACTCTTCAAACATTGTACTCACCAGCAAACGGTAAGCCTGCACCATTACAAGTGTATTGCTTGCCTTCATGCTTAATACTATGTTGTGATAATTTTCATCTCTTGCAATACGCAGAAACTCCATCGCACTCTCAACCATGCCCATCGGTGTATCACCATAACGACTCATAATTCTATCACTCAAAGAACCATGATTGGTGCCAATTCGCATTGCTGTTCCGTACGCTTTGCAAATTTTAACCAAAGGTGTAAACCGTTCGCGAATGCGATCTATTTCTTCTGCATATTCTGCATCTGTATATTCAATCTGTTCAAACTTTTTTTTATCGACATAATTGCCCGGGTTCACTCTTACTTTTTCAACAATACGCGCTGCAATTTCTGCTGCATTTGGTGTAAAATGAATATCTGCAATCAACGGTGTTTTGTAACCGCGCTTGAGCAATTCATTTTTTATCTGGAACAAATTTTCCGCTTCTTTTTTTGAAGGCGCTGTTATACGAACCAACTCTGCACCAGCCTGTATGCAACGAATGGACTGCTCAACGGTTGCCATTGTATCCATCGTATCTGTAGTGGTCATTGTTTGAACACGCACGGGATTAAGATTGCCCAATAAAAGATCACCAATCTTTACTTCACGCGTTCTTAAACGGCTAAACTCTGTAAGCGAATTGCAATAAACCTGCATAGAGCGCAAAGGTAAGTATTCGGTAATGTTGTGATGTTAATCTTCAAGGCCGGTGATCTTAAAACTCAGTTCCTTTAATTTTTTTCTTGCGTTTGAATCATACGCCTGTGTATGCGCTTTTGATTCATGTTGTACATTAAAGTATTTTCCTGTTATGTTTTTAAGATGAGGAGATGTTGCAAGATAAATTTCAGCATCTGCACCGCTTTGCGCTGTGCCCAATGGTGTGATGCCGGCTGCATTTACCATGTTTGTATCAAGATACGTTCCGGGATGCAATGCATTCACTGTAACATCATCCTCTTTTAATTCTTCAGCAAGATCAATAGTGAACATCATTAATGCAAGCTTGCTTTGTGTATATGCTTTAACACCATCAAAGTTTTTGTTCAGCATGATATCATCAAAATTTATTGACGATTGCCCGGCCGAACTTACATTCACAATACGTGAAGGCACTGCATTTTTTATAGCAGGCAATAATAACCTCGTTAATAAGAAAGGAGCGAAATAATTAACCGTCATTCTTGTTTCAGTTCCATCTTTTCCATAACGCGAAGCAGCAAAACCGGCACCTGCATTATTGATAAGAATATTGATCGAATTATATTTTGAAAGAACATTCTGCGCCAGCTTTCTAACATCTTCCAACGCAGAAAAATCGGCAACAAAACCATCAATGTTATTGTTGTTGGCGTTCTTTTTTATTTCATTAATGGTGGCTTGCAGTTTCTGTTTATTTCTTCCATGAATAATAATTGTTGCATTCTTATTTTGTTTTGCAAGATTTAATGCAACCAGTTTACCAACGCCATCTGTAGCGCCGGTAATAAAAATTGTTGTAGCATTCATCCTCAAATATTTTTAAATGATGTAACGCGCAACGCCTCCATCTGCTTTTAAAGCAGCGCCATTTGTTGCAGATGATAACGGGCTTGCAACGTATGCGATAAGATTAGCAATTTCTTCTGTTGATGTGAAGCGTTGCAATATTGATGTTGGCCGCGCAGTTTGAAAAAAATCTTTTTCTGTTGCTTCAGTTGATTTGTTCTCCTGCTTTGCCATTTGGTCAATAAATCCACCAACACCTTCAGATTTTGTTGGCCCGGGTAAAACAGCATTTACTGTAACATGTGTGCCTTTGGTTAATTGTGCAAGGCCTCTGCTAACAGCAAGCTGTGCTGTTTTTGTCATTCCATAATGTATCATTTCTTCAGGAATGTTTAAAGCGCTTTCGCTGCTGATGAAAATTATTCTGCCCCAGTTTTTCTTCAGCATTAGCGGAAAATAATACCTTGATAAACGAATACCGCTAAGCACATTCACTTCATAAAATTTCATCCAGTCTTCATCAGGAATTTCTACAAATGGTTTCGGTTCAAAAATCGCAACGTTATTAATAAGAATATCAATTGCAGGAATTTGTTTGATGAGTGCATACACTTCATCTGTTTTGGAAAAATCTGCTGTAACACCATTTATAGCAGCACTCTTTACTTCAGATTTTATTTCATTAATGGCGTTGTCAATTCTTTGTTGCGTTCTTCCGTTAATAATAACGGAAGCGCCTTCTTTCGCTAATAGTTTTGCAGTGGCCAAGCCAATGCCTGCGGTAGAGCCTGTTATTAACGCTGTTTTGCCTTTCAATTGTAAATCCATTCTTTATTTTTTATAATGATTAATCCTGTTTCAGTTTATTAAGATCTTCAATCAATAGACTGTTCTTCAACATTAGCGGCAAATAAAATGTGTGAGAAGTTTTATCATAATGAACATCTGCAGGACCTGCATCAATTGCATAAGTTTTCATGCTGTTATTTTCCAGATCATATATAACGAATCTGCCTTTTGTGCTGTCTGCGCCGTGCCAGTCAGTAACGAGTAAATGACTATTGTCAACCATTTCAAGTCCATCAAAAACACCTTTAGGACTATTGGGCAATTCTGTAAATGATGCACTCTTATCAGTCATATCTTTCATATATAATTTTCCAGAGCCATCCATGTTTATTCCCATTCCGCAGGCATATAATTTTTTTGTTGCAGCATCATACGTAACACCGTTTGCTCCGTTAATATTTCCAATAATATCATAAGATTTGTTTGCAATATTTATTAGATACACATTGCCGCCAATAGTTTCAGAAACAACCAAATTTTTATCATCAACCGTACAGAGATCATTCAGCATTTTAGCATCGGGAAAACTTAATTCAAAAACTTTCTCACCTGAATTTATATTAAAACCAACTACACGATTTATATCTGCAGTATACAATGTATTACCAATAATGGCCAACCCTTTCGGTCCATTCAACGTGGCCTTATTGAATTTTTTTTGAATGATCTTTCCATCCGCTGCAAGCGCTGAAATAAAACCATTACTGTCTAAAGCCATAGGATTAGGTTGATTGCCGCCTATATTGGATACAAATATTTTATTGCCTGATGTAATTGCACTTTCAGGCGCTTCAAAACCTGTTATTGTTTTTTGTGCATAAGCATGATTAAGAAAATTAGCTGTTGCAGTAATAACAAAAACGCTCAGTATTTTAAATTTCATAGATAATGTTTTTAATGAATAAAGATAGTAAGCTAAGCTATTTTGAAAAGCACGCGTACTTCACTGCAAATTCTAATCCAATAAAAACTGGTTTAGTTGCTGTGTTAGTGCTGCCTTGAATACAAGCTGTTAGATTTTATTTCAAATTCTAAAACTCCGGGCGTTTAATTTCCGTACATGCTAATCTGCCGGCAATTCCAATAATCTAAACAAAACCTCTCATGACTAAAAAAGCCATTCGAAAAACCGTAATCATTTCCCTGTCTACTCTTGCTTTTCTTTTTATTGTATTGTGTGTGCACATTTATATAGTTACACGGCCAAAACCGATTGATCAATATTCAAGAGTAATGGCAAGAATTGACATTAATCAGCAAATAAGCCAGGCTGATGCTGATAAGATACAAACATGGCTATACGAGGAAAAGGGAGTTGACCATGTATTGGTAAATGCAAAAACTAAAATTGTGGTGTTTACATTCTTCCCAATCAAAACGAGCGGTGACAAAATTGTAAGCGATTTTAAAGCAGCATTACCTTATAAAAATGCTACGCGATACGTTCCAACGGAAGCAGAGATGCAAAGCGGCTGCCCTATGTCATCGCCCTCAACAGATAAATTAACCGCTTTTATAAAAAGTATTATTTAATAAATATTAATCATGAAAAAATTAAACTTTTTAACAGCCTTTATTGTTATTACCTCTGCCGCTTTAATATTAAACTCATGCAGTAAAAACGACAGTCCTTCAACACCTCCTGCAACTTTGACCTTATATGATACTTTAGGCGGTACCACTTTGGTTGCAGATGCAATAACCGGAACCATGCAGCAACAGGGTTATCTTACAATAAGAAATATTATTGACAGCACCATATTCATTATTGCTGCCGATACAAGAATTAATGGTCACTTTATTTCTTTATTGGGAGAAATTGCAGACGGCAATTTTATTGGTTTTGTAAACCTTAGTGATAAACTGTCAACATTTGTTGCTGTTGCTACAGGCGCACAGGATTATACATATACAGGCTTATCAATGGCAAATGCACATAATCCTGCTACCAATTCAAGAATGAATGGCAAGGCAACCAGTTCGGATTTCGATGCCTTTGAAGACGACCTTACACAAGGCGCAGCAAAAAATGGTGTGCAATCAACAGATCCTGCATTTATACACCTTGCAGCAATTGTTGAATCTTTACGGAGTGTTATTGTGCAACAATAGCCTTATATAAATTTCAATAAAAAAACAGCAGATAGCAGATCTGCTGTTTTTGTTTTATTTAAACAAATTGATTTGATGGATCGCAAAAATCAACGCTCGTTTCTTAAGAATGTACATGGTAATTATTGTTTAATAACTATATGTATTCTGAAACCAATGCATTAGTTTTTACGTACCTCTTAATTCAAATGCTTAGCCAACTATATTTAGTGTACAGCACTATGGTTACAGGTTTTGAATAATTTTTTAAACTTAAAATTTATACTATGGGTGGTTTGGGTTTACAGGAAATTCTGCTGATAGCAGCTGTTATATTCGTGTTATTCGGAAGCAAAAGAATATCCGGAATTATGAAAGGCCTTGGCAATGGAATAAGAGAATTTACGGAGGCGAAAAACGAAGTAGAAGAAGATTCTGAAGAAACATTATAATAAAGAATAAACAACCCGAAACAATTCCCCCCGGCAGCATAGCTACCGCTTTCATCAACTTTTGTTATTAATAAAATACGTTCACCTGTTAATTGCTGCACCTTATACATCATGTCACTATCAACAACTTTGTCTAAAATCAGTTTTAATAAATTTAAGCAGCCCGAATTATCTTTTGTAGATCATCTTGAGGCATTACGCTGGCATATTATACGATCCGTATTTGCTGTTATGGTTTTTGCCGTGGTAATCTTTATAAAAATTCAATGGGTGTTTGATAATATTATAGCAGGGCCTATAAACCCAAATTTTATAAGTTACCGGGCGCTTTGCAGCTTTAGTAATTTTCTTCATCTTGGTAATACCCTTTGTCTTCCTCCTATAAGTATAACTATGCAAACCACCACGTTTGGGGGACAATTCTTTGGTAGCTTTTCTATTGCTTTTATGGGCGGTTTTATTGCAGCATTCCCCTATGTATTTTGGGAATTCTGGAGTTTTGTAAAACCAGGTTTAAAGCCAAAAGAACTTAAAAGCACCCGTTTTATCATCTGGTGGGTTTCATTTTTCTTTTTGCTTGGGGCAGCCTTTGGTTATTTTGTTCTAGGGCCTTTTACTTTTAATTTTCTTGCAAACTTTAAAGTAAGTGGGCTGAATATGATTCAAACGAAACCTACTATTGATGACTATCTTGATAACCTTACAAATCTTATTTTAGGATGTGGTATCGCATTCGAGCTTCCTGTAATAAGTTATGCACTCACAAAAATTGGAATAATAACGCCGGCATTTTTAAAGCGTAGCCGTAAATATGCCATTATAATATTGTTGGTGGTTGCCGCTATTATTACGCCAAGCCCGGACTGGATCAGTCAAACCATTGTTTTCCTTCCCCTGTTTACTTTATATGAATTGGGCGTTCTTGTTTCAGGAAAAGCATATAAACAACGGGAGGCTGAATAAGCATATACTGCATATATTGATAACTATATTTAAAAGCCAACACAAATAGCGTTGGCTTTTAAATTTTCGCTCCTGAACAAGTAAACTAATCCCTCAAGTTGTAACTCTATTGAACCAAATACTTTATTAAAAGCTAACCCAACATTAGACATACACAGCAGGAGATCAGAAAAGAAGCGTTCTATGAAAAAGGACTACCGGCAAACCTGGCAGATAAAGGATGAGCTGCATCCCGTAATGCAAATAGACTTATCACCAGGCATTTTTCAATACTTGTGATAAGTCTATTAACAACCAAATTACAAATAAATTAAGGCTGTGTGGTGATTGGTGGCACAGTGCCGGTTACAGGGGCATGCGGCGCTTCATTAATGCCATCTTCCAGTTCTTTGCGAACATTGTTCTTAGCATCGTTAAACTCGCGGATTCCCTTTCCCAGGCCTTTCATAAACTCAGGAATTTTTCTTCCACCAAACAATATCAAAACAGCAAGGATAATTAAAACCCATTCGGATATGCCAGGACTACTCATAAAATTTATTTAGATCAGTTACGAAAGAAAGATCGAATAAGATTGCTTTAATTAGAATTATTATTAAAAGAATAAATTAAAGACATTCTTATAACAAATAAAATTATTGTTGTGCACATTATTACCCAGAGGAATAACACATACTTATTTATTTTTTGTTTCTAAAACCCTGTAAAACAATTTTTCGTTACTGGTGGGTTAACCATTTTCAATAACAAAAAAACAAAACAATGAAACAAGAAGAAGTTGTGCCATTGAAGGTAGAAACAGGTATGTTTCAAACACCCTCTTTACACCGAAGAAAATTTTTAGCGAACCTTGGGCTTACGGCGGTTGCGATTACAGGTATAACAGCCTGTACTAAAACAAACTCAACATCGCTTTCCGGCGGCGGGGTTGAAAACAGCCAGTCTGGTACTCATTACAACGATGTTCAGATTTTAAACTATGCTTTTTTGCTTGAACAACTGGAAGCCGCATTTTATATAAATGTTACCAGCAACTTTTATTCAGGTGCAACCTCACTTGAAAAATCGCGGCTTGAACAAATCAGGGATCATGAAATTGCACACAGGGAATTTTTCAAAACTGCGTTGGGTGGAGCAGGAATTCCCGACCAGCAATTCAACTTCAGCTCTATTAATTTTTCTGACAGAACAAGTGTTTTAAGTGCGTCAAAGTCCTTTGAAGATACAGGTGTTTCTGCTTATAATGGTATTGCCTATGCTATTACTTCACCGGATTATTTAGTTGAAGCCGGTAAAATAGTTTCTGTAGAAGCCAGGCATGCAGCTTATATAAGAGATCTTTTAGATCCGCTATCTTTTGCAGATATGTCTGTAATAAACTCAGATGGTTTAGACCTTGCGAATAAACCCTACACTGTGGTGCAGATAATATCTCCATACCTAACAGTACAACCCGATCTTAAATCATTTCCTTACAACATTTAAAACACAGTTATGAACTTTGAACAAATATTGTCAGAATTAGAGAATCAGGATCCTGAGGTTTATAACCGTATGGATACACGCAGAGATTCTATGCGCCAGTTTGCTAATATTGGTAAAAAGGTAGCTTTAACTGCCCTGCCACTGGCTTTGGGTGGTATGTTTAAAAGGGCTTATGGACAAACGCCTTCTTTTTCCGGTACAGTAGTGCAGGTTTTAAATTTTGCGCTTACGCTTGAATACCTTGAATCGCAATTTTATACTATGGGTGTAAATACGCCTAACCTGATACCTGCCGGAAATCCATCAGCAGGTTTTAAAATTATTCAGCAACATGAATTGGAACATGTAATTTTTTTACAAACTACTATTAAGGCTTTGGGTGGCATGCCTATACCGTCACCAAAATTTGACTTTACAGCAGGCGGAACTTTTGCAACAGTATTTTCTGATTATGCAACGTTTTTAGCAGTTTCTCAAACATTTGAAGATACGGGCGTAAGAGCATACAAAGGCCAGGCAACGCATATTCAGCAAAACGATACAGTGCTTACAGCAGCTTTACAAATACATTCAGTTGAAGCAAGGCATGCATCATATGTAAGAAACTTACGTTCTTCTTACTATTCTGATGAAAGTATCAGGCCCTGGATTACAGGTGATTCTACAGCAGGCATTGGGTCGTCAGTTGCAGCAAATTATGCCGGCGAAGAAAATACAGTTCAGTTGGGCATAAATATAGTCGGTATTGATGGCTTTAATATAAGTTTTGATGATGCTACAGAATGTTTTGATGAGCCGCTGACAACAGCTCAGGTTCTCGCTCTCGTAGCACCATTTATTGTTGTCTGAGAAGATAATGACCCCTATGGAAAAAAAGAGGCTGTCTCCGACTTTTGAGACAGCCTCTTATTCGGATACCTGACGAAGAAAGATTTTTTTAAGCAATTCTCAAAGCCTTCTTTTACTTTTAAGACTTCCTCTTTTTTCTTTGAGCAATTCCTATTAATTTAAACATGGCATATCGCAAAACCCAACCAGGTTCGCCTGTATAAACTGCTGCAATTTACCGTACTGCTACTATATTTTCCCGGAAAATAGCCGTCGTTGTTTCTTCGGTATTTCTTCGCTCCCTGGAGCGAACAACGACCGAACAAATACAGGAACAGACCCCTT
>JABDAV010000055.1 GCA_013289015.1 Bacteroidota bacterium
TGTTGGTTGTATGGTGAATGGTGCAGGCCTTGCAATGGCAACAATGGATATGATAAAATTAAGCGGTGGCAATCCTGCAAACTTTTTGGATGTTGGTGGCACTGCCAATGCACAAACTGTTGAAGCTGGTTTTCGCATCATCATGAAAGATCCGAATGTAAAAGCTATTCTCATAAATATTTTCGGAGGCATTGTGCGTTGCGATCGCGTTGCTGCCGGCGTAATTGAAGCCTATAAAAATATGGGTAACATAAGTATCCCGATAATTGTTCGCCTGCAGGGAACCAATGCCGAAGAAGCAAAGAAATTAATTGATGAAAGCGGCCTTAAAGTACAATCTGCGATCTTATTAAGTGAAGCGGCTGACCTGGTGAAGAAAGCTGTTGCATAATTAAAATAATATTTAATAATTATATAAGCGCTTATACAAATTGTATAAGCGCTTATTTATTTGGTTGATGTGTGATTTTATAAAACGCTGCATGCACTAAACACGTTTTAACATTTTTGTTTGGCACAATATTTTTTAATGTTATTCCTCAAAAATTAAATGTTATGAAAAAAGCAATGATCATTGTAGCAATTATGGGAGTTGGATTTGCATCTAAAGCGCAAACTGTTTCTTTCGGGCCAACAGGTGGTTTCGGACATTCATGGATAACAAATTCAGCAGGTGATGGAAAATTTAATCCAGCATGGAACGCAGGTGTTTCTCTTATTTATAGCACGAAATCTAATTTCGGTCTTGGTGCAGATGTAAAATATTCAGCAGAAGGTAATAAAGTGGTAGAGGATGGTATCACAAATACTATCAATACAAATTATGTTCGTGTTCCGTTGAAGCTTATCTACTTTTTTGGTGCACCAAATAGTGTAGTTCGCCCAAAAATTTCGGCAGGACCTACATTTGGCTTTTTAACAGATGCCAGCTCTGCAGCCTCAACACAAGGCGTAAAAGTTAAAACTGATATTACAGATGATATAAAAAATTTTGACTTTGGTCTGAATGCAGCTGCAGGTCTGAATTTCAGATTAGCACCACGTACATGGCTTAACACAGACATCGCTTTTTACCAGGGTCTTACAGACATTACAAAGAGCAACAACAGTACACAACACAACGGCAACGTAGGTGTAGATGTTGGTTTATTGTTTGGTCTTGGAAAATAATCTGAAACACATTCTTCACATTAAATATTCAAATAAAAAAAGAAGCATCCATTTATGGATGCTTCTGCTTGTTTAAGAAAACCATACTTCAAATTGTCAGACTGCTTGTAGAAAAAACAGTGTAGAGACACCATTCACAGATATCATTTATATCATTACAAATAAAGCTTCAGTTAATAGATTATTCATAAGAATTAATGTAAATTTTATTCCACGGTTTGAATAGCCGGTAATTTATATTGGTTGTTTAATAAAGATTGCTGCGGAAGATAAACACGAAAAGTAACAGTTGATTCGCCTTTTGTTATAGGCAACCAGTTTGATTCTTTATCTTTTCCAGGTGATTCTGCCTGCAGGTAAATATCCAGCGAACCATCTGCATTATACTTTAAATTTTTTGTGCGGTCTCTTATTGCAGCCCGATGGATTGGATTCGGCAATAAAAAATATCCCGGAATTTCATACGCTGTCATAGACCAAAATCCCTTTTGTTTTAAAGGCGGAAAAGAATCTTTAGCAAAATGAATTTTGTATTTGTGATCGCCTTTAAAATAACCCATACCTTCTCTTGTTTTTGGCGTTATGTAAAAACATTCTGTTTGTGTATGGCCTGCATAAAAACCATGTTTCATGTACAAAGCTTCATCCCAATAATCAGTTCCCCAATCACCAACTTTTGGATTTGTTCTTTGCCATCCATTGCCAAAAACAACATCGCCACTTGCACCTTCAGCAGCTAATAAAGAATCTGTTTGAATTAATGTGGAATAAATTTTTTGTTGCGTAAAAGCATCATAATTATTCCAGTTAAAACCTTTGTTTGTTCCAATGCCTAATGCTTTCAGCTTTGCAAGTATTGTTTTATCATGAACAGGAGCGGGGCTTAATTGCAAAGCAGTATTAAGATTTGTAAAAAAACTGTCGATTGAATTATAAAAAGCAGGAAGATCTTTCTTTTCATCTCCTTCATACTTGCCTTCTTCTGCAGGCCATTTACTTAATGGCGTTAATGAAGCCTGGTGTTCTAATGCAAGTACATTTTTTAAATCTGTGGAATCATCTTCAACCAATGCACGGCCAACCAAATTAAGATGGTCATCTTTGAAATGAACAGGCTTTAATCCTGCTGGTATTTTTCCTTTCCAGTTTGTACCGATCAATATATATTTCGCGGCAATCGTATCACCAAAACCTGACCCGATATAATGTACGTTTTCATTATAAAAATTAATGAACTGAAAACTGAAGTAACGATTACCAAAATCAGGGATTGATAAAACGATCGGTCCATCACTTAAATCAAGCAGGCTTCCAAAATAAGGCGTGTCATTATTGGGGCCGGCACCACCGCGGTTCCTTGTTGCTTTATACGCTGCAATCTTTGCTGTGTTATCGTTCGCAGCAGCAGCTAATTTATCAGCATAATTAAAATGATTGTATAATCTTTTTGTCTGAAGTGAATTATCAGGTGCTACATACATACGGAATGATTGTTCAACAGGATAACCGTATACGTATGCTTCTTTAACCAACTTTAAAAGCGAATCAGGGCTGATGTTTGGTTGTGCTTTTACAGTTGATTGAATAAAAACAACTGTTATAAAAACAAAATATAATTTCATATAATCCTGTTTATGCCGGTTTCAATTCTTTCAAATCGTCTATTGTTATTGTATTTACTTTAAGTTCGCCTGTTGATGCGTCTCCGACCATTGGCCCATCTTTATGTAATTCACTGCCTTCTTTTTTTGATTTAAAGAAAGGCCATAAAAATTGCGCCTGCCATTCTTCCTGTTTATAAAATTGTATTCCATAGCTTGATGGATATTTTCTTGTAATGATGCCTGTGCCAAATATCAAATCCCATATAAAAAACATATTGCCAAAGTTTCCTTTATAATGACCAACACCATCGCCATCTGTATCTGCATGATGAGCATGATGTGTTGCCGGTGTTGATATTAATCTTTCCAAAACCCATCCGATTGGCTTTAGTATTTTGTATTTATAAAAAGGCTTATCCCATTTAATACTGCTGTGTGCGCCGGTAACTATTAATGCTTTTACACCTGTTACAAACAGCACTTCATAACCCAAACCCAAATAAGTCATTACAGTAGTGAAATATATCTGCGAGAAAAAAATGGTGTACCAGAAATTTTGCCTGCTGCTCATAGCCATACCCATATAAGGCGCTGAATGATGTGTGCGATGAAAGCGCCAAAGCCACGGTAATTGATGATGTAAGCGATGATACCAATATTGTGTAAGATCATCACCAACAGCGATGATGAAAAATCCCCACCAGAATGGTACCCATTCAAACATGCCTTTTGCATTAGGTAATACTTGTGGCAACACCAGCAAACCAAGATATGCAATGGAAGGACCAACAATCACTTTCGGAATGATAAAACAAACTATATCGAGCACACGCTCATTTTTTGTCCAGCGGTTTTCATATAATCCATAAGCAAACTCTAGAACACCAATTATGAGCATTATAAAAGGCAAACCCCATGTATTAAGGTGTTGAAATATCTGTGCAAGAAAATTATCGCTGGTAACATCTTTATGAACAAATGTTTCCCAAGGCTTTGCACCGGTAATGTTGAATGCTATCAGCATAAGCACAACAGGTGTTGCATACAACAACATGCTGATGAAAACATCTTTTACAATCCTGTTGGTAATTGATTTTTCTGCCTTCATACAAAAATTTTATTTGTTAGGAAATTAAAACCTAACGGGTTTTGAAACCTGTTAGGTTTATTACAATCATTTGAAAAATACAAATTGAATCAGCCATAAAATGCCCGCCATTATTGCAACCGGTATCATAAAAAGAACAACACCAACAACAATTTTTTTAATAAGCAGGATGATGTCTTGTGTTATCATACAATTTTTTTTAATGATGATGAATGCTTACATCGCATAACTGCTTCTGCCGCGAATGCCCCATTTGCCATTTACTTTCCCGAGTATATAAAATGATGCTTCATCAGCAATAACCGTATTATCTTTTCTGAATCTTCTGAATGCAACAGCTACATGTACTTTATCATCACTTGCCTGTATTATTTTTCTTGATACCCATTCTGAATGGTCCCAGCCTGCAGGCATGCATGCTCTCCAGTAACTTACAGGCATGCTGCCTGCATTGGGAATTATACTCACCTTACCACTCGCTATGCGCACATGCGGGAACAAATATGTTTGTAAATGTCTTGGTAAATACACTTCAAGTGGTTCGCGAAAGTTTACCGTAAAGCTGTCCAGCACAGCCCAGATTGCAGTGCTGTCTTCAACTGAAATACTATATTCAATAGTTGTTGTGTTAATATGTGTTTGTGCTTTGGCCTGATGCTCATCAAACAACAACATCAACAGCAATATAATAGTTGAATGCTTCATGTTTATTTAAAAATCATTGCTTGTTATCACCTGTTTTTAGCGGTGCACTTCTCTGCGCTTCTGTCGCTTGCATAACTTTCTTTATCACATCATCCCAGGTAACCAATGGGTATAACCTGTTCTTTGTAGCTTCTGCATCAAACAAAGCTTTCAACTGATTTAATTTATCAGGATATTTTTTTGCAAGATCAATGCGCTCATTAAAATCATCATTTAAATTATACAAATGCCAGTCGTTATGCGCAGTATCTTCAACAGAAACCCTGCTTGAAAGACCATTTGTTACAGATGGCTCAAATGCATATGCCGCTTTCCATCCATCTTTATACATACTTCTTGAACCGAAGATGTAATAATATTGTTCTGTGTGATGCGCCGGCGCTGTTGCATTACTAATTGTATATGCAAGGGAGTAGCCTTGCAATGTGTCCTGCTTAACGCCTTTAATAACTGAAGGTGCTTTTACGCCAACAATGTCTAATGTTGTGGGCAGAATATCTGTGATATATGAATACTGGTTGCGGTAACTGCCTTTATCTGTAATCAATTTTGGATAGAACAATATCATCGGGTTGTGTGTGCCGCCTTCGCTGTGTGCATCCTGTTTCCAAAACCTGAATGGCGTGTTGCAGGCCTGAGCCCATCCCAAAGGATAATTGGCTTGCGTGCCTTCAGGCTTACCTATTTTATCAATGTTAGCAAGATTATATTTTAAAACATCGTCCTCATTTTGCGAACCAAAAATAGATTGGTCAATATCACCGTTTATGGTGCCTTCTTTGCTTGCACCATTATCGCCAATCATTACAACAATCAAAGTATTATCCAGTTGATTCGTCTCCTTTAATTCATCAATCAACCTGCTTATTTCATGATCTGTATAAGTTAGATAGGCTGCATACACTTCCATAAAGCGTGCATATAATCTCTTCTCATCTGCACTTAATGTGTTCCATGCTTTAATGTTTGGATTACGGTCGGGTAACTGCGCATAAGCAGGAATTAAACCCATCTTCTTTTGTTGTGCAAAAACTTTTTCACGATATACATCCCAGCCTTCATCAAACTTGCCTTTGTATATATCACGCCATTCATCAGGCACTTCGTGCGGTGCATGTGTTGCGCCGGGTGCATAGTATAAAAAGAACGGCCTGTCAGGCGCTGCTTTCTTTTGACGATCAATATAAAAAATTGCTTTGTCTGTTATCTGATCATTCAAATGCCTGCCATCGGGTTCAACTTTTGCTTCATCTTCTGCAAGGTCTGGTTTGTATTGATCAGTTTGCGAACCAAGAAAACCAAAGAAATGATCAAAGCCTTTTTCATTTGGCCAATGATCAAAAGGACCGGCACTGTTGTCTTCTTCATCAGGTGTTACACCATATTTGCCAACAGCAAATGTGCTGTAACCGTTCGCTTTTAAAATCTCTGCAATCGTTCCATCGCTTGAAGGAATTTTTCCATCCCAACCCGGAAAACCTGCAGATAAAATTTTATGTGCAAAGCCGGCCATGTGTACATAAGAACTGTTTCTTCCTGTTAGCAATGCAGAGCGTGTTGGAGCGCATATGGCAGTTGTATGAAAGTTGATATAGCGCAAGCCATTGTTGGCAAGGCTATCAATAGTTGGTGTTGGAATTAAACCCCCGAATGCCGATGAAGCGCCAAAGCCAACATCATCTAATAAAATCCATATAACATTCGGTGCGCCTTTTGGTGCTGTCGCATATGGTATGTAATACTCTTTTGATTCGGCTAATGTTTTTCCAACTACGCCTTTAAAAGCTGTGTCTTGTTGTGCATTTACATGCTGTATTTGCAAAGCCGCAAATGCAATTAGTGATACTTTAAGAAAATTCATTCTCATAATTGTTTGTTTTATTTGGAATTTGGTGTTTGTGTTTGCATCATTTGTTTTACTCTATTCATTATATCATCCCATGTTACCAATGGATATAACCTGTTTTCTGTTGCTTGTGCATCAAACAAAGCTTTTAGTTCAGTTAATTTTTCAGGATACTTTTTTGCCAGATCAATACGTTCATTAAAATCTTCATTCAAATTATACAAATGCCAGTCGTTATGCAATGTGTCCTCAACAGATACCTTGCTTACAACACCATTTGTTGCAGATGGCTCAAACGCGAATGCTGCTTTCCATCCATCTTTATACATACTTCTTGAACCAAAAATGTAATAGTATTGGATTGTGTGTTTTGATGATGCAGTTGCATTATTTATAGAATAAGCCAGTGATGTGCCTTGAATAGTATCCTGCTTAATGCCTTTAATAGTTGAAGGCGCTTTAATACCAACAATATCTAATGTTGTTGGCAGCATATCTATTACATGCGAATACTGGTTGCGCAACCCGCCTTTGTCTGTAATCACTTTCGGATAAAACAAGATCATCGGGTTGTGTGTGCCGCCTTCGCTGTGTGCATCCTGTTTCCAGAACCTGAATGGAGTATTACAAGCCTGCGCCCAGCCTAAAGGATAATTCACTTCGATGCCTGCCGGTGTTCCTATCTTATCAATGTTGGCAAGGTTATATTTGATGGCTTCACTTTCAGAACGCTGTGGCGTCATCGGGGTTAAATCGATATCGCCATATAATGTTCCTTCTTTGCTTGCACCATTATCACCGATCATCACAACAATCAAAGTATTATCCAACTGGTTTGTCTTCTTCAGTTCATCAATCAATCTTTGTATTTCATGATCTGTGTAGGTAAGATAAGCTGCATACACTTCCATAAAGCGTGCATACAATTTTTTCTCATCTGCACTTAATGTATTCCATGCTTTGATATTTGGATTACGGTCCGGCAACTGCGCATAAGCCGGGATCACACCCATCTTTTTTTGTTGTGCAAAAACTTTTTCACGATACACATCCCAGCCTTCATCAAATTTTCCTTTGTATATATCACGCCATTCATCCGGCACCTGGTGTGGCGCATGCACAGCACCGGGTGCATAGTATAAAAAGAAAGGCCTGTCAGGTGCAGCCTTCTTTTGACGGTCTATATAAAAGATTGCTTTATCAGTAATCTGGTCGTTCAGATGTCTTCCATCAGGTGTAATCTTTGCCTCATCTTCAGCTAAGTCAGGTTTGTACTGATCTGTTTGTGAACCCAAGAAACCAAAGAAATGATCAAAGCCTTTTTCATTTGGCCAATGATCAAAAGGACCGGCGCTATTATTTTCTTCATCAGGTGTTACCCCATATTTACCAACTGCAAAAGTGCTGTAGCCGTTCGCTTTTAAAATTTCAGCAATTGTTCCGCTACTTGACGGTATTCTTCCATCCCAGCCCGGGAAACCTGCACGTGCACCTATGTGTGCAAAGCCCGACATGTGAACAAATGCACTGTTCCTTCCTGTTAGTAACGCTGCACGCGTAGGTGCACAGATTGCAGTTGTGTGAAAGTTTGTGTAACGCAAACCATTGTTGGCAAGGCTGTCAATAGTAGGTGTTGGAATTAAGCCTCCAAATGCTGATGAAGCGCCAAAGCCAACATCATCCAATAAAATCCATATAACATTGGGCGCACCTTTTGGTGCTGTAGCGTATGGCGTGTAATACTCTTTTGATTCAGCTAATGTTTTTCCAACTACGCCTTTGAAAGCTGTGTCTTGTTGTGCATGCAATTGTTGCGCACAAAAAGCAACGCATGTTATGACTATATAAACGATTTTATTTTTTATCCTCATAATGAATTTTGATTGATGAACATTTATTCATTTAAGCTATGGTTATTGTATCGGGCCTTGTGTATTGCTTCCGTTTGGATGATGAATACGCATGTTATTTACATCATACAAATCAATCATAGGATACAGGTGATTGGCCGTTGCCTGTTCATCAAACAACTTTTTTAATTCGGCTAATTTTTCCGGATACTTCTTTGAGAGATCATTTACTTCAGTAGGATCATCATTCAAATTATATAAAGACCATACATCATCATCGAAACTTCTGTCAGCCGGCGAATTGTTGCCTACAAAGTTGAAATCAATTGCATCAGGGCGATGCGCTGCTTCTGCTTTCCATCCATCAGCATAAATAGCACGTGAACCATAAATATAATAATACTGCACCTTGTGGCGTGAAGCAGCATTGGGGTCACTAATTGAATATGCAAGCGATGTTCCCTCAATGCTATCCTGTTTTATACCTTTAATGTATTCAGGCGCTTTAATTCCAGTTAATTCAAGTGTAGTAGGTAAGATATCAATTACATGACCATACTGCGTTCTTATTGCACCTGATTTTATTAAATCAGGATAGAAAATAATCAATGGATTATGTGTACCACCTTCTGCATCTGCATCCTGCTTCCATTCTTTAAAAGGAGCATTCACAGCCTGCGCCCAACCTAAAGGATAATTCGTTTGTGCATTTGGAGTTCCTATAGAATCAATATCTGCTAAATTGATCTTTAAATAATCATCTTCTGCTTGTGTTTTTGTAGAATTTGTTCTTGGCTCTATTGTTCCTTCTGTAGTTCCTTCTTTGCTTCCACCATTATCACCTTGTATTACGTACACCAATGTATTATTCAGCAGGTTGTTTTCCTTCAGGTAATTAATAAGCCTTCCAATTTGATAATCGGTATAAGTAAGATAACCTGCATACACTTCCATAAATCTTGCAAACAGTTTTCTCTGATCTGCAGTTAAAGAATCCCATGCAGTGATGCGTGCATTTCTTGGAGCCAGTTTTGCATTTGCAGGTATATACCCAAGTCTTTTTTGATTTTCATAAACCTGTTGCCTGTACACATCCCAACCTTTATCAAACCTGCCTTTGTATTGATCGCTCCAGTATTTATCAACCTGGTGTGGTGCATGCGTTGCACCAGGAGCATAATATAAAAAGAAAGGCTTGCCCGGCGCAGCTTTTTGCTGGCGTGCTATATATGAAATTGCCTTATCAGTTATCTGCTCACTTAAGTGCCTGCCATCAGGTGTTACATGTGCGTTATCTTCATAAAGAGCGGGTTTGTATTGATCTGTAGCAGATATTAAAAAACCAAAAAAATGTTCAAACCCTTTGCCTGAAGGCCAGCGATCGAACGGGCCTGCATCGCTTGTATCTTCATCAGGTGTAATACCATATTTTCCAACAGCAAAAGTATTATAGCCGCTCTGTTTTAATATTTCAGCTAAGGTTCCTGCAGAAGGTGGAATTCTTCCATCCCAACCGGGAAAGCCCGCAGATGCTCTAATGTGTGAAAAGCCGGACTCATGAACAAAAGCGCTGTTGCGACCAGTTAATAAAGCAGACCGGGTTGGCGCGCAAATAGCACATGTATGAAAATTTGTATAACGCAACCCGTTATTTGCCAGACTGTCAATTGTAGGTGTATGTATCAATCCGCCAAAAGATTCTGATGCGCCGAAACCTTCATCATCAATAATAATCAAAACCACATTAGGTGCATTTGCCGGCGGTTTTGGCACAGGTGCCCACCATTCTTTTGAATCATTTAATGTTTTGCCAATTGTACCCTGGTAAGGTTGTTGTTGCTGTGCATGCAGATTATTAAATGCGAACATGTAAATCAAGGCAAGTAATAATTGTAGTGGTTTCGATAGTTTCATTCTTATCATGTTTTAAAATTCTTTATCGCCAAACTCGCTCGATGGCAGCCTGACCTTTTTATTGTTTTGTTTTAAATTAAAGCTTACGTTAACCAGCACTACATCAGGCTCAACTATGTAATTTGTTGTAGAATAAAAATTATATCCCTGTGTTGTGATTCTTTGCCTGTTCGAAATGTTCAAACCCATATCCATATTTTGCCATTGCAGCGTTGCTGATAATCTTCCCTGCATAAATGTTTTTTTGATGGATAGATTCGGTGAAAAAAAAGCAGAATTGCTGCCTTGTGCTGTTGGTATTTTTGAAGTATAGTTTACATTGAACTGAATAATAAATGTTGGGTTAATAACAAAACCAATATTGCTGTTGAAAGAATACACCCAACCCTGATTGTGTACTGTAAACAGGCTGTCGAATAATGAACCTTTTATTTTATAATTGTATATGTTGCCGCCAACATATAACTGCAGCCATTTGGCAGGAGTGAAACTTAAATCTTCTTCCAAACCCCATTGACCGGAGGCGCCTGCATTGGTATAAATGCGGTTTAAGATAGTATCGTTGTACACTTTATTTACACGCTGCACAGGATTTTTTACATACTGGTAATACAGTGATGCAAAGAATGAACCTTTTACAAGATCTTTTATAATGCCTGCTTCTGCCATGTTTGTGAATTCGGGTAAAAGATTGGCATCACCTTGTTCTAAAGTTTCTGAATGTTCTCTTTCGGGAAAAGGATTCAATTCAAAGTTCGCAGCGCGTTGTATGCGCGAGCTGTATGCTGTTTTTAATTTCCACTTATTTTTTAAAGAATATAAAAGACTTGCTGAAGGAAAGAGATTTGATAACACAAGCGTGCTGCCTTGCAATGAATCGTTCGTGAATGAAAGTTTGCGTTGTGAATATTCATAACGCAAACCTGCTGCGTATTGCAGCTTGCCTGCTGATCCGCTTGCCTGCGTATAAACAGCTTGGATGTTTGTGTTTGTTAATACATTGCTTGTAAAAGCAGGATCAACAACATAATTTTTTGTATGCAGAATGTTTGTGAGATAAATAAAATTTCCATCCTGTTTGTTGTGCGTGAACTGGTAACCGCTTTCAACTTTTACTTTGCCTATCATGTAATTATAACTCAACAATGCTTTTAAACCATGCAAAGGATTTGTGCTGATATTATATGTGTATTGAAGTGTATCGCTGGTTTGCGGATAATATTGATTGAGATTTTTTGTGTTGCCGGACAAGTCATCATATTCATACAAAAAAGAAGCAGTGATAGAAGACTTGTTTTGAAATGTATGTGTGTAATCAAAATTGCCGAGATAAATATTATCCTGTTTTGTTTGAAGGTTTGAATTAAAATATTGTGATTGCTGAGTGATTGAACCATCACTCAAATCTGTTTTTGTTACATCATATAATAAATCAGCAGTGCGTGCCTGGAATTTTTTTCCTGCATACATGCCAATATCAAACACATTGTTTTTATTGGCTGAATAAGTAATGGCTGTTCTTGCAGAGTAAGTATAACGTTTAAAACTTCTTTCACCATTTGAAGGGAATGAAGTAAAGATGCTATTGATAGTTGTGTTTACATCGCCTTCGCGATAACCGGCAGCATCATTACGCAGGTAATTAAGCGCAGCAGTAATGCTCCATTTATTTTGATTGTAACTGATAGTTGCATCGCCACCATAACGTTGCGGTGTAACATGATTGTTATAAGTATGAAATGAGGGCAGGCCTAATTGCCCGTTCACTGTTAAGAACAAACCATTTCCTGTTTCTTTTTTTGTAATGATGTTGATGATGCCCGCTTTGCCGTTTGCATCAAACTTCGCGGAAGGTGCAGTTATCAGTTCAATATTATCAATTGTGTTTGCAGGAATTTGATTAAGTATTACATCAACATCTCCCTGAACTTGTTTGCCGTCCAGCATAACTTGCACGCCGGAACTTCCTCTTACACTTATTTCATTAAAACTGTTTACAGAAACTGATGGAAGATTTTTAATAACATCCAAAGCGGTTCCACCTTTTGCACTGATAAACTGATCTGCTGTAAAAACCTGTTTGTCAATCGTGTTCCTGAGTAAACTTTTTGTTGCAGATATAACAATAGTTTGAAGTGTATTGATAGCTGCTTTTAAAACAATTACACCAATATCAATATTGTTGTTATTATCAAGATTAAGCGAGTCTATAATTACAGGATTATATGAAACAGCTTTTACCAGTATGTAATAATTACCATGATTGATCCTGCTCAAATTGAACGAGCCGGTGTTACTGCTGAGCGTTGCTAACAATCGTGTTGAATCTGATACTGCATGCAATTCGATGCTTATTTTTTCTAAAGGCAATAAAGTTTTTTCATCTTTAATTATTCCGTGCAATGAATTGTTTTGTGCACCGGCGTTAAGGCATGAAAGTCCAAATGCAACTAAATATAAAAACCTGTAACACAGGTTTATGTTATAAGATATTAATAATTGGCGGATATTTTTTAATTGCATAAAAAATTTGTTTTCCCAAAATTATTTCGCCAATGCATTATCGTTACTGAGATTATTTAATAGTTTTTGTTCCTGCAATACAACTGTTTTATCAAGATCAAAAAAACCATAGCTGCGGTTATATTGCTGGCCTTGCGTGATAATCCAGTTTAAAAAATTCAAAGCATTCTTGCTGATGGTGTTTTTATTGATAACGATGTTTACATTATCCTGCGGAATAGTATTGTTGTTTGATGCGCTTAAGAAGTTCAGCACATCATCCAACGTTGCATAAATATTTTCATCTGCATCTATCTTTCCGTTCCCATTCAGATCGATCGGAATAACAGCAATGCTGTCTGCAACCCTGCGTGTTTTTAAATTATAAATAAGTCCGAGGTTATTGTAAGAAATTCCATTCACATCATTCTTTACCGCGTTTGATAAAGCCCTGTCATCGCCATTCACCAGGTCGCCTGCAACATCTAACTGGTTGCCTGTAACATTTTCTGCAAATGATCTTGATGCGCAAACATTTTTATCGCGCCTGTAAATGGTTACAGGCTCATTTAAATTATCCGTCCTGTTTTGTTGTGCATTGAAATAGATATTCTTCAGATCCTGCTGCGTAAAACCTTTTTGTTGTAAAGTTTTGAGATCACTTCTGTTGCTGTTTGCAATCGGCAATTGCGCATAACGTGTAACTGCAATGGCTACTTCATCATCTTTTAATTCGCCGGGTCTGAAACCATGTGCTGCAATCATTAGATCAGCGCTGTCCAAAGGAATGGCTTTGCTTAATTTAAATTGTACATCCGGATGTATTTTACTGTATTCATCCATCCAGTGCTGCACTATTTCAAATGGAAATTTTGTGCCTGTTATCTTTATGACATTTGTTTGTGCAGCTGCAACAAATACTGTTGCTGTAACTGTGATCAGTAAGAATATTTTTTTCATATAGTTTATTTTTTAGATGATAGCCTTCTGCCTCTCATATATAAATCAACCGATGAATAAAAGCATACCTGTTTATGAAATCCAGCTTTACCCACCTATAATTTTTTTGAGATACAGAAGGTTATCACCTGTTCAATTATTTAGCGTCTTTTAAGCCCGGCGGTGGCGGCGGGCTATAAAAGGTTACCGTTTTTTTAGAATTAATAAATTTTTGCTTATACACATCTTCCCAGTCAATTAAAGGATATACATTGTTTGCCTGCAGTTCTTTATCCAGTAATGCCTGCAACTCTTTTAATTTTTCAGGATATTTTTTTGCGAGATCAATACGCTCGTTAAAATCGTCATTCAGGTTATACAACAGCCATTGGTCTTTACTGTAATCAGCTTTTGGTATTGGCTTATTAAACGAAGCAAGATCAATCGCATCGGGATGATGTTGTGCTTCTGCTTTCCATCCATCTTTGTAAATACTTCTTGAACCGAATATGTAGAAGTATTGTGTAGTGTGGCGTGCTGGCGCTTTTGCGTTATCAAACGTATATACCAACGATGTACCCTGGAAAGCATCTTGTTTTACATTGTTTATATATTCTGGCGCTTTAATGCCAACAAACTCTAATGTTGTTGGAAGAATATCATTTACATGCCCGAACTGTGTTCTGATGGTTCCTTTATCTGTAATTTTTTTAGGATAAAAAACGATCAGAGGATTATGTGAACCACCTTCTGCGAATGCATCCTGCTTCCAGTATTTGAAGGGCGTGTTGCAAGCCTGCGCCCAGCCAATCGGGTAGTTGGGTTCTGTTTCAGGCGTGCCTATTTTATCAATCGCACTTTCATTCTTTTTAATGTATTCTTCTTCTGTTTCATTTTTATCGTAACGGGGTCCCCAGCGTTTTTCAACCACACCATCATCGCTGCCTTCTTTGCTGGCGCCGTTATCACCGATCATTACAAAAATCAAAGTATTATCAAGCTGGTTTATTTTTTTCAGTTCATTAATAACACGGCCAACCTGGTAATCTGTGTAGGTAAGATAAGCCGCATACACTTCCATAAAACGTGCAAATAATTTTTGCTGGTCTTTTGGTAATGAATCCCATGCTTTCACCAATGGATTTCTTTCAGGCAACTGTGCATACGATGGAATGATGCCGAGCTTCTTTTGATTATCAAAAACTTTTTGCCTGAACGCATCCCATCCATCATCAAATTTTCCTTTATAAATATCACGCCATTCATCAGGCACCTGGTGTGGTGCATGCGTTGCGCCGGGCGCATAGTATAAGAAGAATGGTTTATCAGGATCGGCCTGTTTTGTTTTATCAATATAACTAATGGCTTTATCTGTTATCTGTTCACTTAAATGCCTTCCATCAGGTGTTACATGCGCATTGTCTTCAACCAGGTCAGGATGATATTGATCTGTTTCAGATCCCAGGAAACCAAAGAAATGATCGAAGCCTTTGCCCAATGGCCAATGATAAAAGGGGCCTGCATCCGTAGCTTCAGCATCTGGTGTTACACCATATTTTCCCACAGCAAAAGTGGTATAACCGGCTTGTTTTAAAATCTCTGCAATAGTTCCATCTTTCTGCGGAATATATCCATCCCAACCCGGGAAACCCGCACTACCCCAGTAATGCGCAAAGCCGCTCATGTGCACGGTGCCGCTGTTTCTTCCGGTTAATAATGCAGCACGTGTGGGCGCACAAATAGCGCAGGTATGAAAGTTTGTAAAACGCAAACCATTGTTGGCAAGACTATCAAATGTTGGTGTTGGAATAATACCACCAAATGTTGATGTTGCGCCAAAGCCCACATCATCAATCAATATCCAGATAATATTCGGCGCATCTTTTGGCGGCGTTGCCGGGGCAGGCCACCACTCTTTACTTTCATCGTACGTTTTACCAATTGAGCCTTTGTATGTTTGCTCTTCCTGCGCAAATAATTTTATGCTTGCGCTTAACATTATTAAAAAAATGAGCAATTGTTTTTTCATGTAGAAAGGTTTGTTTTTTTGCTTGGCTATTGATAATGTCATGGTGTTACAATGTTCCAGTCGGGATTAAACGGATCAAAGCATGATGACAGCTCTGCAAACTTTAAAGGATTGCCTGTAAAACTTACATCGCCTGATGACAGTATATCTTTCGCTTTATCTTTATTCGTAATTAACTCAACAAATTTTTGCTTGGATATAGTGAGTGTAAAATCGGCCTGTACATTTGTTCTCACTGAACTTTGATGTAACACACCATTCTTCAAATACACTAAAATGTTTTTTTGTAATTCAGGAAAGATGAAACGCACAGCGATCTCTTTGCCCTTTGCTTTATCACCGTCTAATAAAATGGACCAGTAATCGAAAATGGCTTCAGGTGTTAAGTTGCTATAAAATTTTGAAGCAGCACCAGGCACTGAAGGTGTTGGCTTAACACCTTCACGCAATTCTTTTGCACCGCTTAAATACAAATCTCTCCATATACCGGATTCACTTTGATATCCTAATTGCTCCAGTGCATCTGCTTCTAAATTTTTTGCTGTTTGATTGGATGAATCTGCAAACACAACATGATTCATTACTTCAGCTACCCAGCGATATTCACCTTTGGCATAACTCTCTTTTGCTTTCTTTATAACCGCATCTGCACCGCCCATCCACTCAACATACTTCTTGCTTTCTTCAACAGGCGGCAAGGTGTTATACAATGCAGGATTTCCATCCCACCATCCTAAATAAAATTGGTACGTTGCTTTTGCATTATGCTGAACTGTTCCATAAAAACCCTGGTTATACCATTCTTTGCCTAATTCATCGGGCAGTTTAATGGCATCGGCAATCTCTTCTTTGTTATACCCCTTGTCTGCAAGATGTATGGTTTGATCATGCACATATTTGTATAAGTCGCGTTGCTTTTCAAGTATGTCAATACTTTGCGCATGACCGTACGTTGGCCATGTATGAGATGGCACAATAAAATCTGTACTGTCGCCAAAAAGATCAATAGCTTCATCTATATAATGCGCCCATGCTTTTGCATCTCTTGTTTTTGCACCACGCGGCGTGAGTATGTTGTGATAAGTATTGTTGATAAGTTCTGCAGGAAAGAAAACTTTTTTAGCAGGAAGGAATATTGTGAATTCAGCCGGCGCTTCTGTTGATGGTGTTACCTGGAATATTAATGTTGTTCCGTCAATTGTTACACTGTCTCCGGTTGTTGAGATTTCTTTGTTGGGTTGCAGTAATGCACTTGAAGATCCTGAAAAAACTTTACCAAGCCCAACATCAATTTGTCCATATTCATCAGCAGGCAGCTTACTGCCAAACTGATAAGATGCCCTTCTTCGCATGGCATTGCCTAACAAAACACTTTCACTTACAGATTCATCATAAAAACCTTTGGGCGTGATGTATGGAATTTTGCCTGAGGCAATATCATCTTTATTCACCACGCCTTCAATGCCGCCGTAATGATCGCTGTGGCTATGTGTTGAAATAACTGCAACAATTGGTTTATCAGCAACATATTTTTTTATCAAACCGTAAGCAGCTTTTGCAGCATCTGCATTGGTTAACAAATCAAGCGCTATATAACCATTTTGCGTTTCAATGAACATGATATTCGCAATATCAATTCCGCGAACCTGGTAAACGTCATCTGTTATTTTAAACAAACCATTTATGTGGTTCAGTTCAGCATGGCGCCATAATGCAGGGTTAACACTTGCAGGCGCTTTGCCTTTTATAAAATCATAACGGCTTTCATCAACCACCAATCTTCCATCAGCACTGTATGCTTTGCCGCTGTCAATAGAAGCAATAAAACCCTTGCGTGCTGCAGCAAAATCAGAAGTATCATTAAAATCAAGCTGGTTATATACAGCATCATTTGCTTTGCGTGTGAAGTCTGTTGCAGGCTTCGGCTTATCTGTTTGTGCATGAACAACACAGGCAAACATCATCATGCTTATGCCGGTTATTTTTTTCTTTGTTATGTATTGAATTGAGCGCCGCATTAATGCTTATCTTTTACTTGCTGATCTTTAATTCGCCTATTGCAATAGAATTTTCTCCTGCTGCTGAATACAGCAAATACCATTTATTATTTTCTGTAAAAACATATGGATCTCTCAGCTGCCTTACCCTGCCGTAATACAATCCTGCATTAGATTTCTCGACCGGAAGATCAACACCTTCATAAGCAGTTGCGGGGGCAACAACTGCAACAGGTGTTGATGCCTTCCAGTTATGCCAATCATCATTCAGATTGATTGTTGAGAAAAAAATGCTTTCAGGTGCATCGCCGATGCGTGAGTAGAAAACATATAAATTGCTGCCTTCCACTTTAACAGCAACATGTCTTAAACGCGACGCACTATCTTTTGTACTGAAAGGATTATTACCCTTTTCAAAAGCTTCGATACCATCTTTTGAACGGCCAACAATTCCTGTTCTCGCCAGCGAATAATAATAGTTGTTGTACTTAAAAACACGGAAATAAGAATCACCCAAAACTGTTGAATCAGCTTTGAAGTGAATACCATCTGTTGATACAGCACGCAAAGAATACTGGCCTTTCTTTCCTTCATATTCAAGCGGGCAATGAAAATATAAAACGAGTTGTTTGTCAGCCGAATCAATCAATACATCTGGCGATGCAATATGCGTTACTTCATCACCTGCATTTTCTGCACCTGTATGTCTTACACTTTCACCGGATGCGAACGGCGCAACATTGCAAATGCAATCTTCAATATGCAAGGCACCGGGTTTATAGATCTTCCACGGGCCATGAATATCATCTGCATAAGCAAGGCGGATGTATTTGCCTTTATGATGTGCGAAGTATAAATAATACTTGCCTAATTTATTAGGCAACCAGCCTGGCGCTTCAATCAAACATGGCCCATTGATATCATCGCCTTCTTCTTTTGAAGGCAACATATCTGCGGTTATGACCGGATTGTTTTTAAATCTTGTGAACGATACTGTCTGCGCATCGCTTATTAATCCACAAAAAACAAAAACAATAATTAGAATGCTTGTTATAATATTATATGTATACTTTGTTTGTTGCATAAATTTTTATATAGGAAAATAGAAATAGTCATCACCAACGGGTAATAAAACGTTTCTTACGTTCTTCCACATTGGTGCAACCATTTGTGCTTCCCAGTTGCTTAAATCTTTTTGTAACTCTTTTAATTTATCAGGAAATTGTTTTGACAGATCGGTTGATTCGCCTGCATCATCTTTTAAATTGTACAAATACTTTACACCTTTGCGTTCGTTGATGTACAACTTCCAGTCACCTTTGCGGATCGCTTTAGAATATCCATTGCGCCAACATAGAATGTTATGCGGTTTACTGGTGTCAGTTCCATTTATATAAGGAATAAGGTTGACGCCATCAAGCTTGCGGCCATCAGGCATTTTGGCGTTAGCAACGGCCATTGCGGTAGAAAAAATATCGAGATTACTTACAGGATTATCATACACTTTTCCGGCAGGAACTTTTCCCGGGTATTGAATAAAATAAGATACACGGATACCACCTTCAAAATGAGAAAGCTTGCCGCCTTTTAATGGTGAATTATCAACCGTTTTAAAATAAGTTGGTCCGCCGTTATCACTAGTAAAAAAAACGATGGTATTATCATCAAGATGCAATGATTTTAGTGCAGCCATTACTTTTCCAACATTATCATCCAGATTTTTTGTCATTGCTAACTGAATGCGGATGGAGGAATCAAGATCAGTTGGCGTTGCGTCAAAGTCTTCTTTCTTTGCCTGCAACGGATCATGCACGGCATTGAACGGTAAGTATAAAAAGAAAGGTTTGTCTTTATTGGTTGAAATATATTTTATGGCTTCATCTGCAAAAGCATCGGTTAAGTATTTTGTTTCTTTAACTGAATCTTTATTGCGCACAATGTTGAAGATGCCTGCCCTTGTTTCAGGAAAAAGATAGCGTTCAAAAAACCGTGGCTTGCTTATAACAGTTGTATCATCTTCTTCAGCATACATTGTTCCCCAACCCAAACAACCATAGAAATAATCAAAGCCGTTTTGTGTTGGGTTGAATGCATCATCTTCACCCAGATGCCACTTGCCAATTATGGCTGTTGCATAACCATTATCTTTTAATGCTTCCGCTAATGTTATTTCAGTTTCAGGAATACCACTGTGTACAGGTTTGAATGATTCGGGATCAACATCCGGCTCAACCATTCCATTTAATGTGAAGTTTCCAACGTTGTTGTTTACCACGCGATGTTTGCCTGAAATACTTCTGCTTGAATCATCCAGGTTTTCAGGCGTTAAAAACTCAAATCCAAAACGGTTTTGATAACGGCCGGTTAATAATCCTGCCCTGCCGGGGCTGCATATCGGCGCACATGCATAGGCCTGCGAAAAGCGTGTGCCTCTCACGCCTAATGAGTCTATGTGCGGTGTTTTAATGCGTGTATTGCCAAATGCTGATGTTTCTTTCCAGCCTAAATCATCGGCACAGATAACAATAATGTTTGGCTTTGTTGCAACAGGTTTTTTTTGTGCAAATGATGATGTGGCAACAATTAGAAAATTTAATATGCTGATGATCTTTACCAGTTTCATTTTACTTCCTGTTCTATTGTTATGCGATGTATTGTTCCGGTGAAAGGATAGGTACCTTCATAAGCATTACCAACTTTTGAATTCATATCTCTGCCAACACTGATACCTTCATTACCAGCCATACTTAATTGTTTGGCTTTAACACCAATATTCGCTGTTGTCATTTTTTCATTGTTGATGAATAGCGTAACAGACCTGCCGTTGTTTACTTCAGGCGTAAATGCAAGCCTGATCGAGTCTTTGCCGGTGCTTAATTTTTTCACTGATGAAATAGCTGTATCGGTTCTTCCGTCAGTTATCAATAAATGAGCAGTATTGTTTTTTATGTATAAGGATATGCCACCAAAAATGCCACCGGTTGCAAACAGTACGCCTTCATCATTTTGTTTGTTAACATCAATTAATGATGTGATGTTTACTGCACCTTTACCAATGTTTACTTTAAATCTTGCAGTACTTTGCCCGAATAAAATTGTTTCCGGTTTTATAACAGGTGCGGGCAATCCTTCGCGATAACTTTTTAATGGATAAACATTGTTTACGATTGCAAGGCTGTCGAATAATTTTTTTAGTTCTTCCAGTTTCTCCGGATATTTTAAAGCGAGGTCAGTTGTTTCAGTCCAGTCTTCATTCAAATTATATAACTCCCATTTATCCTGACTGAAAGGCCTTGCCGTAAAGTTGATATCAGGCTTAATACTATCACTGAAAATATTGCGCGGATGATATACTTCAGCTTTCCATCCATCTTTATAAATTGCCCTGCCGCCATGTATCTCGTAGTACTGAACTGTGTGGCGTGATGCGGCA
The DNA here is from genome assembly GCA_013289015.1 of Bacteroidota bacterium. Classification (GTDB taxonomy): domain Bacteria; phylum Bacteroidota; class Bacteroidia; order Chitinophagales; family Chitinophagaceae; genus Parafilimonas. The sequence continues at coordinate 21,098 of JABDAV010000055.1, forward strand.
TTCGCACTGTCAATTGTATAAGCCAGGCTAATGCCTTGTATAGGCACTTGTTTATAGCCATTGATCGTATCAGGAACTGTAATACCGGTAAGATCAATGGTTGTTGGCAGGATGTCAATCACATGACCATACTGTGTTCTTATTGCGCCTTTATCTTTTATGCCATTTGGATAGAAGATGATCATCGGGTTATGGCTACCGCCTTCACTATTCGCATCGCTTTTCCAATAACGGAATGGCGTGTTACAAGCCTGTGACCAACCTAAAGGATAATTGGGTGAAGTTTGATCAGTACCCAACTTATCATATTGACTTAATAAAAATTTTATGCCTTCGCCGTTCGGGCTTTCAGGCGCAATAGCATTGCCTGCACCGGAAGCACCTGAGTATGTGCCTTCTTTGCTTGCGCCATTGTCACCGATCATTAAAAAGATAACCGTGTTATCAAGCTGGCCTATATCTTTTAAATAATTAACAATCCTTCCAACTTCATAATCTGTAAATGACAAATAGCCTGCATATACTTCCATGAAATGCGCAAACATTTTTTGTTCATCTTTACTTAAAGAATCCCATGCTTTAACGCCCGGCTGCCTTATTGGAAGCTTAGTGCCTGCAGGTAAAAGGCCCATTGATTGCTGGCGTTTAAATACGGCTTCACGGTATTTATCCCAGCCCATATCAAATTTGCCTTTATACTTTTCAATCCATTCTTTATACACCTGGTGCGGTGCATGTGTTGCGCCGGGTGCGAAGTATAAAAAGAAAGGCTTATCAGCATCAGCAGATTTTTGATTAGCGATATATTCAATGGCCTTATCAGTAATTAAATCATTCAGGTGTTTTTTGTTTGGCTCGATGTTAACCTGGTTGGTTTCATCAATTAATAAAGGATGCCATTGATCTGTTTGTCCGCCAAGAAAACCGTAAAAATGTTCAAAACCTCTGCCTGTAGGCCAGCGGTTATACGGGCCGGCAGGCGATGCTTCTTCCGGTAATGTTGAATGCCATTTGCCCAACGCAAAAGTGTTGTAACCATTCTCCTTCATTATCTCTGCAACAGTTCCTGCTTCAAAAGGCATATCACCATTATAACCAGGTTCGCCAACCGCTAATTCAGGATGATGACCCATCGCAACCGAATGAGAATTGCGGCCTGTTAATAATGCTGCTCTTGTTGGCGCACAAATAGCACATGTATGGAAATTTGTATAACGAAGACCATTCGAGGCTAATGAATCAAAAGTTGGCGTGCTTATTAAACCACCAAATGTTTCTGAAGCACCAAAGCCAACATCATCAATTAAAATCCATACTACATTAGGTGCACCGGCAGGTGCCTTTAATTTAGAAGCATACCATTGTTTACTGTCAGCCAAAGTTTTTCCCTGTACTCCCTGGAAGGGTTGTTTAGGA
>JABDAV010000056.1 GCA_013289015.1 Bacteroidota bacterium
CACGCGAAATTAGCAGATTTAATGTTTAGAGAAAAATCAGAACCAGTTTGTCGTGGGGATGCGTTTACTTATAAAAAAGATACCTTATGGAATACTTTTTTAGAGCAAATGAATCAGCACCAATTGCGCACAGCCATTGATGATGGAAAAAATACCGTATCTTATAAAAACGTTTACTCTAGCCTGAATACTATTTACAGCAGTCTGGCAGTACTTGATAAAAACGAATTAACCAAAGGAGTTGGTTTATTCCTAACCAGAAGTTCTATGCTCCCTGTAGCAATGCTTAGTGCTATTGCTGCCAAGGTGATCTTTATTCCTCTAGCGGAAAATATTCCTGCCGATGCAAGGCGTTCTATAATCAATGAAACCCAATTAAAAATTATATTTGTTGATAACCACAGCGAGCAATTGCTTTCAGCTATAGAAAAAGAAACACTTCATGTAATTAACTTGGAATCACTAAAAACAACAGAAACTCACCTTGATTCTTTGCCATCATTAGAACCATTAATCCAGAATGATATTGCTTACATTCTGTTTACCTCAGGTTCTACGGGTAAGCCTAAAGGAGTGATGATTACCTATGATAACTTAACCAACTTCTTATATTCTGTCTCATCAAATCCAGGATTCACGCAACATGATGTTCTGCTTGCACTTACCTCGATTAGTTTTGATATATCTATTAACGAATTATTACTGCCATTATTTTGTGGTGCTAAGGTGTTTATCGCACCCAATAATGCGCGTTCTTGCTATAAATCCCTGGGGGTTCTGATCAATCAGGAACAGATTACGGTGCTTCAGGCAACGCCATCGACACTCTATTTACTGATGCAAAGTCAGTGGGCTTGGCATAATAAAAGCAAGCTTCGCTTATGGGTTGGGGGAGAAGTATTAACTGCAGATCTGGTTAAGTTCTTTAAGCGACAAAATATTGATATATACAATATGTATGGCCCAACTGAAACAACAATTTGGGTTAGTGCTTCTTTGATTCATTCCCCAGGATTGTTATCCATCGGTACTCCTTTAGCTAATACCTCTTTGTATGTGCTGGACCATCATGGGGAAGCAATGCCTTTGGGGATACCTGGGGAGTTAGTGGTTGAGGGGCAACTGGTAGGAAATGGGTATCTTAACTATCCTTTAACCTCATTTAAACAAGCTGAAAATGGTTTAAGACGTTATCATACAGGCGATAAAGTAGTTGCGCTCGCAAAGAATACGCTGATTTATATAAAACGTTATGATGAGCAAGTGAAATTACGTGGTTATCGTATAGAGCTTGAAGAAATAAATAATCAAATCAGGGCATTGGTGCCTCATTTTATTGGGCTAACACTAGCAATAAGTCAGCCTGAGCCTCATCTTTGCGTTTATTACACCGCACCAGCGGATTTAAATGTACAGCAATTAAATGAGCAACTGAAAAAAATAGTTCCAGAGTATAAGGTTCCTCAACGCTATCGTTTATTAAAAGCCATTCCTCTGAATAATAACGGTAAAGTAGATAAAAAAAGATTAATAGAATGTGAGCAGGATGAGCTTCCAAGTTTACCAGAAAAAGAGGAAGGCATACCGCCACGCTCATCAGATTCTAATATTATTGAGCAACGAATTATCAGGATAATTGCTCAAAACTTTGGTATTCTCATTACCGATATTGAGCGCTCTTTACTGGACTACGGGTTTAATTCGCTTAGTTTTAATCAATTATCTTCTTTGTTTGACAAAGAGTTGGGTTTTACCATTAATTCCCATCAGTTTTATCATCTCAATAATATAAAAAAATTGGCAGCATATTATGTATTTAATCAAAGTGCTCTGACAATTCCTTCTTCGTCAACTGCCCTACAGCCGATACAAGTTAATATGCCTATCGCCGTCATTGGTTATGATGCTGTACTTCCTGGAGGTAAGAGTCCTGTTCAATTTTGGCATTCATTGATGAACCAGGAGAGTTTGGTTAGTAAAAATAAACGCCCATGGCTTAATAGTGATGAGCAAGCAGGTTATATTGATGATATTGAGTATTTTGATAGGAAATTTTTTAATCTTTCTCCTATTGAAGTGAAACATCTGGATTTCAGACAAAGATTATTATTGCAATGTGCTTTTCGTACTTTGGAACATGCCAGTATTCCTCCAGCACAACTGGATAAAAAACAAGTAGCCTGTTTTGTTGGTGCTACGGGAATGGACTCTTTACTTGCTTCTGCCAAGCAAGAAATTCCAGCTCATCCTTACACCCTTTCTGGTAACTCGCTGAGTATGCTTGCGAATAGATTATCTTTTTATTTTAATTGGCAAGGACCCTCAGTTACTGTTGATACGGCATGCAGTAGTTCTTTAGCCGCTCTTGCCCGGGCTGTTGAATGCTTAACTTTAGGTAGGGCAGAATTGTGTTTTGTGGGTTCTGCTAATTTAATCATTGATAATGAATTTACCAGAGCACTACAGGCCGGTAGATTTTTATCGCCTCAAAACCGCTGCGCCAGTTTTTCAGAGCAGGCGGATGGCTATGTTCGTGGTGAGGGCGTGTTTGGTTTTCTCCTTAAGCCTTTGGAACAAGCCAAGCGAGATGGTGACGCCATCCATGCCGTGATTCATCAAGTAATTGAAAATCATGGTGGCAGGGCTGCCTCATTAACTTCTCCCAGCCAACAAGCGCAAACGGCATTATTGAATGCAGCTTATACCAAGCAATTAGCCCAACAGTTAAGTTATATAGAAACTCATGGAACAGGAACAAAACTTGGTGATCCTATAGAAATTGATGCACTTAAAGAATTTGAAAAATTATCGCTGGTTGAGAATCAGCAAAAAACAGTTTATCTGGGTGCTTTAAAACAGAATATTGGTCATCTTGAAGCTTCTGCCGGTTTTGCATCATTACTAAAAGTCATTTTAGCAATGAAATACAAACATCTTCCTGCAAATTTATATAATCATTCATTAAACCCCTTAATCAATTTGGAAGATTCCAGATTGAAATTAATTACCCAAACTGTGCCATGGAATAATAAATCACTGGCCGCCGGAATTAGTTCTTTTGGTTTCGGTGGTTCTAATGCTCACGTTGTTTTATCTCATTATGAACATGAAGAGCAAACGCAAGCAGCTACTGAAACAATTCTACCTATTCTTTTATCGGCGAAAACGATGACTGCACTAAGGGCAAGAATAAAGAGTTTACTTCATGATTTGGCTGAAGATTTTTCTTTCAATGATATTTCATACAGTTTGGCCGTGGGAAGAACTCATTTTGAATGTCGTACAGTAGTATTGGCGCAAAATAAACAGCAACTTTACCAAGAACTTAATGATTTATTACACACAGATGATCTAAGAAAATCAATTGAAAATGAAGCTCCATTTTCTTCTTTTCTTAAGGATTATTTATCTGGAAAAAATAGTGATTGGTATAAAATATTTGAGTCGGTTCCTTGTAAACGTATTGCCTTGAGTCCCTATGTTTTTGACTCAGAATCTTGCTTGCATGAAGTTTTTCAGCATGTTCTTGCAGATGCATCTGATTTAATGGAAGATATTGGTTGGACTGGCATGAATGAGCATCAGCAAAAAATAATTCTAGGCAAAGAGCATCCATTTCTGGCTCAACATCAGGTATTTAAACATAAAGTGTTGCCTGGAGTTGCATATATCGATTTTTTACTTAGGGTACTTGCGTTACAAAATCCAAAGCAAACAGTATTTTGTTTAGAAAATATATGTTGGTTACAACCCGCTGTATGTGAAGAGGATTTACTTGCTCTCACTCTTGAAACGATTACAAAACCGGATTCTATGTTGTTCCAATTTTTTAATCCTGATCAAGCGCTTCTGGCGACAGGCCAATATACTGGATTTAAATCGGATTATGCTTCATTTTACTCATGGTTTGATAAAGCAAAAAATGAACTAAAACAGGTTGGACTTGAGAAAATAGTAGCTGCTGATGTTTATAAAAAATTTAGTCGGTTGGGTATCGATTATGGTACTTATTTTCAAGGCATATCCTCAGTAACTCTTTATCAGAATCTGGCGTTGACAACACTTTCAATCGATCCTCATGGGAGTTGTATCGCATTATTAGATGCTGCTTTTCAATCCGGAATGACAATTAATTTAGATGAAGCTCAAGCCGGTTTAATGCCATTCAGCTTAGGAAAAATAATTGTTTTTGATAGTATTAAGTTAAGAACAATGCAAAAAAGCTTTGTTTATACTTTTAAAAACTCCCCATTCAGAACGAATTTTATAATTTGTGATGAAGCACAAGGTCAGCCTGTCGCTGTTTTGGTAGATCTTGGTGTAAAACCAACACAACTTAAAATGAATACTACGTCATATTAAGTGATAATATTTTATTCATAACTATTCATTTCTTTATGATTAGCATGTCTCGATCGATATTTGACTTCAAAAGATATTATTTGATCGCCAATTTGTGCAACTAGATCAACCTAAGGACAAGCTGAGGGACGATTTTGCTTAACTTAATGGTAGTGCGTCTTGGATCGTCCCCATAAAATTAGTATGCCTGGAAGGTTTGGGGGGGTGTTATAGTGTTTGTTTCCTGTTTGGCACTGCAGTTAAATAAGGTCTTTACTAAACGATGCTCAGATAGTTTGGGATCTGTCTGAGTGTAGTTATGCTTAAGTAGGGTATGGACCATAGCGACTTTAGCAGGCGTAGCAGTTAATGGTTGTTCTAGTAGCCTGATGCAGGCTAGAGCACTTTGGCCACTTGCTAGCCCATCATCTAATAAAATCACCGTCTTTCCTGATAATGCTTTGATTTTTTCTTTAGGTAGTTCCAAGACATCAGGATCTCCATATCCTTTGTTATAGGTTTCAAAGCATAAATCTTCGGGAGGCATTTTATAACCGCCTTTTTTGCGAATAATGCATAGAGGCAGGTTTAGACAAGTAGCAACTTGTGATGCTATGGGGATGCCGCGAAGTTCGGGCGTTACCAAGATGACATTATTCGGGCCAATATTATTTTTTTCTATGAAATGCGTTATTTTTAATTGCATTTGTTGTAGCATCTGTGCGTTGAGCATAGGTTTTTCGTGAAGAGCTAATACATCAAAGAATGGCGTTCCATGATAGTCGTGAGAGGGCATGTGTCTCATCCCTTCATCTCGTCGTAGTTTCCAACTAACTTGAAGTCGTTCCGGGGATGTTGGAATATTAGGGTCTTGTGAAGCACTTACACGTTCTTGTGGTTCAGTGACGGATTTTACTTTGAACTCCAGGGATTGTAAGCAATCAAAAAAATGGGTTTCAAAAATATATGTATAAGTTTGACCAATGCAGCGTCTTGGACCTGTCGAGTGGTATAACCCCGCTTGTTTTAAATTTAAGTACATTAAACTTCCTTGTGGGAGCATGGTGCCGTCTTTTAAGGTGATGGATTCCTCAAGTATTCTAGAGCGAATGGGGAACAGATAACCTCGATCTCTACCTTGCTGATATACCTGTTTTCTGACGTTTGAATCATGCAGGTCTGCATGTTCCTTAATGATACAAGCTAAGGTTTCATATAATACATTTTCTAAAAAGTCAGGAACGAAAAAGAAATCGAATACATTATCCAAAAGCAGAGCATCGATTTCTTGTTGGCTTAATCCTAATTGTTTGTCCTCATTCTGTTGTTTGATGGCTTGTTCAAAACGTCTAATCAATGAGTTTGAGCTTGCTTGTTGGATGAACTGTTTCATACACTCACGTGCTTCATGTAGCTGTTGGCGAACAGAAACGCTTGCCATATAGCTGGATAAACCGCTTGGATCAAAAGCCTTATAAGGATTGCTGTAAAAGCAGTACTTCATAGCCTCTAAAATCTGTTGCCTGGTTTCTTGGTAGTTGTTTAGATCTACTTTATTTCCAAATAAGTATTCAGCCCAAAAACCAGTGAAGAAGTGGTCAAAGGTCAGGGTAAGAGCGTCAAAGTTCAAACACCTAACACCTTTTCCCTATATTCGTCATAAAGATTCGCTTTTCGTCTTTTCCGAGGAACTGAAAATGTTGACTCGGACTCTTTTCTTATCAAATTCAATGCAAGGTGTCGCATAACACTCATATTCTCTGCAGCCACGCCACGTCTAATTCTTGAGTCATCTTCTTTAAAGGTAACATCCATAACCCAGTGCAAAGAATTTTCAACCTGCCAATGACATCGGATTGCATGATTAATTTTAGGCGCATTGGCCTCGAGTGAGCTAATATAATAGCGTGTTTCCTGTGTAACAACATTGTTAATGTCACGAGAAGATATTATGCAGGCCAAGCTCTTTAAATCAGTCCATTCTTTACGGAAATCTTTAAGGTAATCAGGTAAAGGAACAGCATAACAAACTCTTGATTCAATTCGTCCATGACCATAATCATTTTCTTCTGCACGAGAATGCTCAACAGCCGTAAAGTTTTGTTTAATTGCTGTAGAAAAAAAATCACTCACCATCTCTTGCAACTCGCTTTGATTGCCTTTAAGTGCCAACACATAATCAGCTTTAGAATCGCGTATTTTTTTAGCAATATCACGCTGGCACCCCATTGCATCAATAGTAACAATACACCCTTTTAGCTCCAGAATATCCAGTAACTGTGGGATTGCCGTTATCTCGTTGGATTTTACATCTGTTTTTTGCTGCCCTAAAACCACGCCATTTTGGCAGGCCCATGCACTTACCATATGAAGCGCTGCTTTACGATTTTTTTTATCATAAGAGCGACGGGCTTGTTTACCATCAATAGCTATAATTTCTCCATCAGTTATTTTAGCTATCGATTGAACCCAGCTTACAAAACAAGATTGTAGTGCTTTGGGGGATAAACAAGACATCACGCGAGCAACCGTATCATGACGAGGTATACCATTTTCGTAAGGCAAGAATTTTCTCAGCCAATCCAATTTACCGTGGCCAAAATCTTCAATTGCTTCCCAGCCGTCAAATCCAGAAACAATCGCGCTGATACAGAGGAATACTATCTCTATTAATGGGTAATCTGTGCGGCCCCTTACACGTGGGTCGGGTAAATCACCAAAATACTCTACTAAACCATTAGACATTCAAATAGGCTCATTTTATAAAATGAGCCTATTTGATCACAACCAACTGCTATTTAAAAGGTTTTGGTGATCTTGCCCTGCTATGTTCATGGCTTATTCCTCTATTAAGTGTTTTTTATGTTATAGTAAGAGCCATTTTTATATTTCCTCAGTTCTTGATTTTTCATGATGAAGTGGTCATAAATGGCACGACTTACCTGAGCAATGGCTCGACTACGCGGGTAATCACTGACTGATTGAGATTTAACATATACCGCGATCGCGATATGCCCTTTATTCTTAGGCAAGGTAATAATACCAATATCACTGGTAAAGCGATAAAGCTTTTTAGAACCCGGATAGCGTATATATTGAGGTTCAGTGATGCCCCATGTACCTGTTTTGTGTGCCACTTTGACATTAGGGGGGAGCATTCCTCTGATTCTACTTCTACCTGTTCTGCATTGTTCCATGATCTTTATAAGCAGTTTGGTACTTGATTCGGAAAGTGCTTGATTTTTATATATTTTTACTAATAATTGAGCCATATCATTTGGTGTTGTGGTATCGCGTGTATCTTTTTCAAAGCGTTGCCAGGCTAATTTTTTTTCATTCAGTGGTGTCTTATGAAATGTTTTTTCCCATGCAACTACAGGTTGAGGCCTTTTCAAAAATGCATGATCAACATGATTCGTATCCAATAGCATTTCAAGTATAGAGCGATTGACAAAAATATTTTTAAAGCCCAATGCATCCATACGTTTTTTCACATATCCAGGCCCATTCACTGCATGTAATAAAGTATCGCTTGCGCTATTATCGCTATTTATGAGTGCATATTTAAGTATTTGCTGTAAGGAGATGCTGATTTGTTTCTTTTCAAATAAATGATACAAAGATCCTGATCCAGGAACAGAATTATGTGAATCCATCTTAACAACACGGTTCAATGAGTCTTGTTTTTGATCGACTCGATGCAAGAATGCTAATGCGATTGGTAGCTTAATCGTACTTGCCATGAAAAAATGTTTGTTGCTGTTATGTTCAACTATTTTATTTTTTTCTATATAAATAGCCGTAATACCCATAACACTGTGTGATTTTTTTTCAATAGCTGCAATTTTTCTGGACAATTCATTATCACTATTGATAGCAAAACAATTTGCCGAAAACATTAAAACAAAGAATCCACACTGTAATCTATTCTTTATCCTTAAATGATTTAGACACTGCGCAAATAATTTTATTTTCATAAACTATTTAATCCATTTTTTATTATTTAGTTATTTTTATTATAAGTACTTCATATATATTACTTTAATGTCCGCATTGATTGAATCAATTTAACAATTAATTCAACATAATTCACCTTAATGCAACGAAAAGTTAATTTTAGATAGAAAATTCTTGGGCCAGATTAACATTAATGGCACATAGATTACTTCACCCTAATCTCCTTAATATGACATTAACTTCCTGGCCTAATGAGCCTCAAATCAGATAATTTTAATTGATCCTTATAATGGCAGTCAGTTTTTTTTCTATACTTAATTTAAGTCATTAGTCAGAGCATGTCCTATGGTTAAGTCTCTTAAAGAAATGAGCCACATATTAGGTTTGGAAAATAATCCGTTCTTCAGTGTAGGTGATAATCCACATCTAACCGGGAATGAAGGTTGGTTTCGCACGCCAGCGGTAGATAGTATAAGACAGAGATATAAAAGATTAAATGCAGATCTTAAATCTAATATAAATTTTGAATACTTATCCTCCTCATGGCGTACTACGATTCCAACAAAGATAGCTGATTTGTCACATGGAGGATATATTGGCCTTTCAGCGGGTTGGACGGGACATGCTTATACATTACATGCAGTGAAGGAGGGGAATAGAACTCATTTTATTTACGTTAATCGTGGGCAACGTCATTATAATTTAAATCCTGATAAACCAAAGAATTATCAAGATCCTATAAATACCGTACTAGTTTTTTCTATAGAGAATGAAAAGGCAAAAAATTTTGCTAGAGAAATGATCGGTGCAGCTAATTCTGCAAATCGGCGTATGGAGGTATCTAAATTTTTACATAGGCATAAAGCGAAGGTAAATCATACACTTTCTCAAGTTCTAAGAAAGAAAAATCAGAAAGTAGGAAACTGTACTGTTGCAAATTCCAATATAGCCTGGCACTTTCAATTAGCTTCAGATTATATGAAAAAACATCATACAAGTTTCGAAGTCGCATATAATCAAACCAAGGAAGTCTATAGAGACATGAGGGTACAAGATAGAATTGAAGCCTTTCATTATCTCTTAAAACATAAACATGCTTATTCTGAACAAGCATACTTTTATAATTATATGCTTGTAGTTAATAAACTTGTGGGGAAAGATCATCTTGATAAAGGCAGGTACATTGAAACATTGTTAAATAGTACAGATGCTGAAACCTTAAAAAAATTTATAAAACCGTTGATTAGCACCAGCTATGAACAGTTGGCATACGAGTCAATTAATAAAAAAACATACAAAGTAATAGATAATTTTAGGAAATCGAAGGATACAGTCTTAATGCAGGTTTTTAATAAACTACCTGAAAAACCTCAGAAGGACTTAATAAGTAATAATATTTCTTTACTAAAATATAGTAGTATGGAGATCCAGAAAGCCTATCTTATGCAGGACTATAACAAGTTTTCTTTATATGCATGTGCAGAGGCAATAAAACATTTCCCGCAACATCTTGATTATCAAACCTCAGTAAAGTTTCAAATGTTGGTTTTTCTGCTTACCAGTAAAAGGAAAACCAGTGGTGACCATTTTTTGTTACGAGGTGCGGAAAAAAAAGAAACGGTTATTAATAATAAACTAAGAGCATTGTGTTCTTATCTTGCAAACAATGATAAAAAAAATGCAATCAAGGAATTTGAACAATTATGTTTAGTCTGTTGCGAACGCCGAATGGCGCCAACAGGGAATAAATATGCAAGCGATACTGAAGCTGCCAAATGGCTAATTAATAAATTCAGTAAGCGCAAAGAATTTTGTACCCTTATTGAGGTACGAAATGAGAATGAGTTGAGAATGAAGGTTAACGAGATTATCGGGCAAGGTAATTCAAAAGTTATTTCTCAAAATGTAAGCTTTAAAGAACAATATGCCAAGGTGCTAACAGCAGTAGTATCAAATTTACAAAAAACGCCTCGAATGTAATTGCAAAATTGGAATTCTGTTTTATTAAATTGTGTCAGTAGAGTAAAGATTTTATGCATTTTTGTAATCGGAAGATCATTTGGTATAAATTATAGACTATTATGGAAAATAAAAGTTTTTTATTTTTTTAGAACTAGGGTAGCATGTATTTTTATTTTATTGAGAAAATTCAAATAAGACGCATCAGTATTTACATGATTGCATTGTTTTTTATTTTAGGGAATTCATCGATGATGGCTTTGGATATTGTGACGGTAGAGCAACCAGAATGCCGTCAGATTTTGACTACCCCGGCAGAACGAGTTCAGTTTCCTTTGATCCAGGAAGATAAAAGTCTAATTGCTGCGATGAAAAATAAATTAGAAGGATTAGGAGGGGTTGGGTTAGCTGCTCCTCAGGTGAATGTTTCAAAGCAGATTATCGCTGTATACATTCCTGATGAAGCCAGATTGTTACGCGATAACGTGAATGAGTTGTATCCTATGCATGTTATGATTAATCCTTACTATGAGATCGTAGTTGGTTCAGCAGTAACGCATGATTTTGAAGGATGTTATTCTGTTTCTGGCAAATCAGGAAAGGTTCCTCGATATGAGCAAATTAAAGTCAGCTATTATGACGAGATGGGACAATTTCACGAACAAATAGAACATGGATTTTATGCCCGGGTTTTACAGCATGAAATTGATCACATACATGGCTTGTTAATTACGGATCGATTAACTCCTGATTGTGTTCAGGGAACTGTAGACGAAATGATGCGACTACGGCGTGCAGAACTTTCTGCAGAAAAAAAGGTTATTTTTGATCAGATTATGGCTCGAAAAGCAAAAAAATAAAAAAATGTCTTGGGGGGGACTTAAGGTTCATTTAAGGCTGTAGCTCTCACTATCCGGCTTGTATGGATTGGCGGGAATAGCTAATTTGGGTAATTGGCAACTTGACAAAGTTAAATTTTGCTCTCTAAAATTCAAAGGCCAAATGATTATTTGGTATTGAAAAAAGCCTATCAACAAACTTAAAAGGAATTAACTAATATGAACAAAATTAAATTGACTGGTGTTGCTCTTGCAGTTGGTGCTGCTTCTATGTTTGCTTTAGCTCCAGCTTTTGCTGATGATACCTCTTCTTCTGCACCAATGGTTCACTGCAAAGGCGTTAATTCATGTAAAGGACAAGGTAGTTGCAAAACTGCTGATAATGCATGCAAAGGACAAAATGCATGTAAAGGTAAAGGCATGTCTCAAATGTCTAAAGAAGATTGCGAAAAAGCTGGTGGCACTGTTGTTACTGAATAATTGGAGTCATTTTTATCCAGGCATGTCTGACATGCCTGGTTTTTCCCAGGTTCAATATGGATATATCTCAACATAATACGTTACATAAAATGCCTTTTCTTGGTTTTGGCTTGGGATTACGGCCAGACTATTACGAAGAAATTTTAGAGCAAAAACCTGCTCTAGACTGGTTTGAAATATTAACCGAAAACTATCTGGTTCCAGGCGGGAAACCACTTTATTACTTAGATAAGATACGTGCACATTATCCTATTGTCATGCATGGTGTTTCCCTTTCATTGGGAAGTTCCGATCCTTTTGATAATGATTATTTACAGCAATTAAAAAATTTGGTTGTGCATGTGGAGCCAGTATGGGTTTCTGACCATTTATGCTGGACTGGCGTTCATGGCATTAATGCCCATGATCTGTTGCCCATACCCTATACGCGACAGGCGGTAAACCACATTGTGTCACGTATTCAGCAAGTGCAGGATTTTTTAGGACGCCCAATTTTAATTGAGAATGTGTCCAGTTATCTGACCTATAAACAATCTGAAATGAGCGAGTGGGAGTTTATCCTTGAAATTGTAAATCAAGCGGGTTGTTTTATTTTGTTGGATATAAACAATGTGTATGTTAGCTCAGTTAATCATGAATTTGATCCCTTGAAATATATTCAGGCAATGCCAAAAGAGCGGGTCGCGCAAATCCATTTAGCAGGTCATTCCAATCATGGTGATTATATTATTGATACGCATGATGCACCAGTAATCCAGCCAGTGTGGGATTTGTATGCTGCAACTGTTCGCCATTTAGGTAAGGTGTCTACGATGATCGAGCGTGATGATAATATGCCATCTTTGGCTGAATTATTAGCAGAAGTGAGTCAAGCGCAACATATTAGTGAGTCAGTTTTGTGTGATGAGGTACTCGTATGACGGATTTGATGCATCTGCAAGCGCAATTTCAAGCATTTATTTTATCTGGTGAATCTGAAATTTCCAGCTCAATCGTACACACAAAAACTGTTTCGGTAGATACGCGTTTGGCCATTTATCGAGATGCTTATGTGCTGAGATTAATTGAATGTCTGACGTCTAATTTCCCATCTTTATATGCTTATTTAGGGACTGAAGAATTTAATAACTTAGCTCGGGCATACGTTGCCGCTTATCCTTCTTCCTATCGTTCAATTCGTTGGTTCGGTGATTCTTTGGCCAGTTTTGCAAAAAAATATTATCCTGGTAATCCTTATCTGGCTGAGTTAGCTGATTTTGAATGGAAAATGAGCCTGGCTTTTGACGCAGCGGATGCTGCGGTAGTACAGGTGGAAGATATGGCATCAATCCCTGCCGAGTCATGGGGAAATTTGCAATTTACACTACATCCCTCGGTGCAGCGAGTTAATTATTTTTGGAATGCCATTCCTCTTTGGCACGCATTAACTGATGATAAAGCGTTGCCCGATTTACACCAAAATACAGAGGCAACAGCTTGGATTATATGGCGCTCTCCAACGTATCTGGTTAAATTTTATAGTTTATCAGCAGAGGAAGCATGGGCAATGGATGCCTTGGTTCAAGGTGTTTCATTTGGTGAGCTTTGCGAAGGACTTTGTCAATGGATTACTCCAGAAGAGGTTGGTTTGCGAGCTGCTTCTTATTTAAAAGGCTGGATTCAGCACGGGATATTGTCGCAATTACAGTATGTCTAATCAGTAAAACTCCCTATGGTTAGCTTATTTTAAACAAAATAAGATGAAAACTTATTTGTCCAAAAGGTCTTATGATGAATGAGGAACTTTATTTAAAACTAAAAATCGCAGTGGAGACTAATCAAGCGGAGAGCATTAATACCCTTATTGGGGATTTTCCATTAGTAGCAAGAAAAAAAGCACTTATATTACAATATAAGTTTAATTTAAGCGGTATGAGCCTTCTGCATTTAACTGCTACAGGCACAAGTGATGGAGAGATGAGCTGCTGTTATGAAAGTGCTGAGAAAATAAGAGACCTGGTTTTTTCTTCAGAGCAACCTTCTCATTGGTTAGATTTGTTAAAACATCAAACTACAAGAGGAAAAGATACCGTAATTCACTTTGCCGCAAGACAATGCATGGCTCGTTTAATTCGTCTATTAGCAAGTGGCTTAACTTCAAAAGATTGGCTATCAATAGTGGTATTAAAAAATAGGACTGAACATATTGCTTTAACGCTTGTTGGCAATGCATTTAGTAAGGTGGATGAAAATCAAATTAAAGATTGTATCGAAGCTTTGATAGAACCTTTATCCGAGCAGGATAAAGAAATTTTTTTATCCAAAATAAAGCCTGATTTTGTGGATAGTCCAAAATTTCTTCAATGGCCAGAGGACTTGAAAAGACAATTAAAGAACCGTGTTCAAATTGGTGAGATTGAGATAACTCAATTTTTTAATGGACCTGAATTTTCAAACCATCAAAAAATTGCACATCAGCTTGCAAAAGATGGTTTATTTGCAACATCCCATGAAATGGAAAAAGAAGATGATCAAAAATCAAGCATTCGCCACTACTTATAGAGGAAGTATTTAAAATTTCATAAACATGAGCTCAATAAACCCCAAGGTTTGGGCTTTTTTAGTTACTTCTGAGCGTTTATTGCAGTTTAATTTGATTTTTATATTAGCTAAATGTGTTTCAATTGTTTTTCTTGATAAACATAAAATTTTTGCGGTTTCATCAGCAGAATAGTTGTTTAAAAAATAATGCAAACATTGCGCTTCCCTGAAACTAAAAGTAATTGTTTCGTAATTAAAACCACTTTTTTCTGCTGAATTTTGAAATTTATTCTCTTTTATTTGACTAAGTTGAACCATAAGTTTTAATAGGGTATTTGAATCAATAGAATAATTAAAATTATCTGCTGCCAGCATCAGTTTTTTTATCAAAAAATTAAAATTTTTAGTATGGTCTATAGATAGAGAGACTCCCTGCACAGCAATAACTTTATCTTCTGAAGAAATAATGGGAGCTTTAATCGATAAAAAATGACCCTTTTCATGGTTAAGAGTTCGTATCGGTTCGATAAAACATGAAGGTCTACGATGAGTTCTAACCCAGTTATTTTTTGACATCTTGAGTTTAAACCTTTCTTTTATTTAATAAGGTAAGTATCGGGGGCAAAATAGAAATAAAAATGATTCCATAAATTACCACCGCAAAATTATCTTTCACTATAGGTATTGAACCCAGGAAATAACCCAGGCAAAGCAAGCTGCCTATCCACAAAAATGCGCTCAACAGGTTGTATAAAGAAAAATGTAACATGCTCATCGTGCCAATACCGGCTACAAAAGGGGCAAAGGTACGTATGATTGGTAGAAAACGTGCAAAAATAATGGTTTTTCCGCCATGTTTTTCATAAAAATTATGAGTGTCTTGTAAATGTTTTTTATTAAGTAGCCATGATTTATCTGCAGCAAAGATTCGAGGCCCTAATACTCGCCCAATTAAAAAATTAATTTGATTCCCCAAAATTGAAGCGAGGAATAATAGTAAAAACAGGAGGAGGATATTTAATGAGTTATCCGATTGTGCTGTAATGCTTCCTGCAGCAAAGAGCAGGGAATCTCCTGGCAAAAAAGGAGTTACAATAAGTCCTGTTTCACAGAAAATTACTGCAAATAGTGCCAGATAAGTCCAAAATCCATAAGTAGAAACAAAAGTATTCAGGTAAATGTCAATGTGAATGATATGATCGAAAAGTAGATGTAGATAGTGCATTTTTTATTCTCGCGCCCTTGTAAAATTCCATATACGCGTGCATTTTTACATAGTTCTTTGTCGATTTACCAGATTATTATGTCCTATAATAAAGTTTCTCTTGTTGTACCTACCATGGAGCGGTTGTAACTATGAATACCTTATTTCATCTTGCATTTCCGATACACGATATCGCGTTAGCCAAGGATTTTTATCATCACCAATTGGGATTTGCATTAGGACGTGAATCAGAACATGCTCTGATTTTAAATTTTGATAACCATCAGATTGTAGCACACAAAATTGATACTATACCTCCTGTTCAAGAAGGCATTTATCCGCGCCATTTTGGGTTGATTTTTCGTGAGCAGACTGAGTTTGATGCATTTATTGCCAGGCTCAATGTGCATCATGTTTCCTTTGAGATTCCTGTTAAAACACGTTTTAAAGATACGCGCATTGAACACCAGTCATTTTTTCTGAAAGATCCCAGTAATAACTTACTTGAATTTAAATATTACCGTTATGTCTCTGCTATTTTTGGTGAACAAGCTTCTAGAAAAATTGGTGAATCTAAAACTTAATGGTTATTACTCAGTAGCAATAAAAAATAAAGAATTTACCTGCGGGCAATTGGCAAAATCAGCCGGGGTAATGTATCCGTTTTTATTATAAGGAATATCAATTCCTACCGAGTTATAACAAATTTCTACATATTCAGAACAAATATATTCATTTTTAGGAATGATTTCGGGATTTGATTTATCAAGACCAAATGCTTGCATTCCTATGCGAGCTGCAATCTGAAGAATTTCTTCAGTATTGTAGGGATAGCCCAATAAATCAACCGCCTGTTGGGATAAATGCGAAATATCCTGGGCTTGAAAATCTTGATGGCGGGCGATCATAACCCGTCCAGGGTAGGCACTCCCACTACCATTGTAATTACGCACATAACTACTGAGTGGTACTGTACGTACACCAATGCTTTCTACGCTTTCCAGCACCATAATGCGATCAATGACTGCCAAATGGATAACAAAGGCTACATGGCTCCAGACGCTTTGGGTCGCGCCTTTTATCATCGTGGACATTATGGAGTTTCCAGAACACAATAAGAGATCACCTGATTTGATTGAATTTCTTATCTGCTCGTAATTTTCGGTACTGATATTAGGGAATCCGTTCATAATTACTCTCTGAAAATGAATTTACTATAACGCTAGTTATTCTTAATTTGCAATTTATTTGAATATAATCTTAGGTAAAACTACAATAACATTCCATGAAATAAATGGTTTGAGCAAGGATGTACCGTGATGCGTTTTTTATTTCCTCTAAGCTTGTTTCTTAGCGCCGTACTTTTATTTAGTATTCAACCGATGGCGGCTAAAGTTTTATTACCTGTGTATGGTGGGACTCCTGCTGTTTGGACAGTATGTATGCTATTTTTTCAGGTAATATTATTGGTTGCTTATGGCTATGCAACGCTGTTGAGTACGTTTAAAAAAACTTGGCGTTTCATTCACAGTGCGTTACTTATTCTGAGCTGTATTGAGATCCCTCTCCTATTTCAGCCTTTAGCAATAGAAAGTTCTCCTGAATGGAGTATTTTATACAATTTATTAATACAGTTAGGATTGCCTTTACTCGTGGTCGGTGCCTCTGCTCCATTATTGCAATTTGCTTACAGTCAAACTAAGGAGCGAGGCGCTTCAGATCCTTATTTTCTCTATATTGCCTCTAACTTGGGCAGTCTTGCTTCTTTATTGCTCTATCCTGGAATTATTGAGCGTTTTATTGGTTTAAGGCAGCAATTTTATTTATGGAGTAGTGGTTACCTTGTTTATGTGTGTATTTTATTTTTTGTACTTTATACCAACCGTTATAAGCTTTCGGCTCCAGATATTGAAGAGGATACTTCTTGGTCTTGGAGCACAATGGTGTATTGGATTTCTTTAAGTTTTATCCCTTGCAGTCTTATGTTAGGAGTGACGTTGTACATCACAACGGATGTGGCTGCGACACCTTTGTTTTGGGTATTGCCCTTAGCGTTGTATCTTTTAACGTTCATATTTGCGTTTGTCGTAAAACCGATAATTTCTTTTTCATGGCTGGCACGCAATAGTATTTTTTTTCTTGTCTTTGTTGTTCTTTGTTTTATTTTAAATGCCAGTCAAATTCGTGCCTGGCAGAGTATTCTATTTAATGTACTTAATTTTTTTGTGCTTGCATTACTTTGTCACCGGCAGTTGTTTTTAAGCAGACCCAAACCACAACTACTTACTTTATTTTATTTATGCTTAGCTTTCGGAGGTGTTCTGGCCGGTATATTTAATGGGCTTATTGCTCCTCATGTCTTTAATCAGGTTTATGAATATCCTTTAGCAATTTTACTGGGTATTTTAGCACTTCCAAGGCAGGCGATTGTCAATACTCATCGCAGTACCAACACTGGATTTAGGTTAATAATTACTCCTTTGATTGTATTTGTTTTATTACTAAGTCAGTATTTTTTTCCCGACATTCACTGGTTTGGCAGTTTTTCCATATTTCAGCTGAGCGCGATTTTAGCCTTGCTTATCTCAGTTGTTTGGCAACGCACTAAATTTAGTTTGTTTTTTTTCCCTACTTATTTTATTTGGATTTATTTTTTCACCAGCTCTTCAAGAGGAAAATATTCTAGTACAAGAACGTAATTTTTATGGTGTGAAAAAAGTGGTCGACAAAGGTGTGGCACATGCTTTAATTAGCCAATCTACGGTTCATGGTTTGCAGTTAATGACCCCAAAAAAACCTACAGGGTATACTTCTTATTATGGATCCGTTAAGCCTGTTATCGATATTTTAAAACAAGAATGGAACACTCTTCCAGTAACCATTATCGGTTTAGGAGTGGGTACTCTGATTTGCCAATTTCGTGCAGAAGATCAGTTGAATGTTATAGAAATTGATGAGCAGGTAATTAAGTTAGCTAAAAATTCACAACTATTTACTTATTTGCGTGATTGCCCACCCAAAATTGTTCTGATAAAAAATGATGGTCGTTTAGCTGTAGAACAATTACCTAATCATTCGCAAAGGTTACTCATTGTTGATGCATTTAATTCAGATGCAATTCCTGTACATTTAATTACTTTGGACGCGTTTATTTTATACAAGCAAAAGATTACAAAGGATGGAGTAATTCTGGTTAACCTAAGTAATCGGCATTTGGAATTATTGCCAGTGCTGACGGCGGCAGGGCGATCTTTAGATATGATGGTATTTTATGTAGCAGATAATGGGAATTTTTCTTTAGGACAATTCGCCTCGGAATGGGCATTGTTAACAATGAATGAAGATTTGATCTTTAAATTGATGAGCAATTCAAATTGGCATTTTGTTGCGAGCAGCAAACAGATTTTATGGACTGACGATTATTCTAATATTATTCCTTTATTGAAGTGGTAAAAATAAGCCTGTTTTTTTAATAACATAAGGATAAAAAAGTGGAGTCTAAAAAGGAAAAAACTCAATATGCTGTTCTAGAATCTCGATTATTTAATGCTATTAAAGAGAAGAACATAGAAAGAATAAAAGGCTTAGTACAAGCAGGAATTTCTTTGGCAGCGGAAAATGAAGATGGACATACTCCTATACAATTGGCAGTGGATTTAGGGCATTGGGAATGCGTAAAAGCTATAGCGATCAAACGAAAAATTGATGAAGAAGATACTTACCGGTATGGTTCTGCCTTACTTAGTGCAGTCGACCAAAATAAATTGGATGTGGTTGAATGTCTTCTTCAGGCTCAAGCGTCACATGGGTATTATTATGATGATGGAGGGCAAAATTATTGTTTACATGTTGCTGCAAAAAATAATAATCCTGAAATGATTCGCTTGTTATTAAAGTACAAGTTAAATCCTCAGAAAACAAATAAGGCAGGACAAAGGCCTATTGAATTAGCTTGCATGATGGGGCATTGGAACTGTGTAGAGACTTTCATTGAACATTTGAATGTCTTCCCACCATTTCGATTTAAGGGTGGGCCTCAAGAAAACTCTGCTTATTGGGCTGCTGTTAAAGCTGGAAAATTGGACATTGCGGAAAAGCTGTTAGGTTTTTTTGGGGCATGCATTGGATCGATAAAAGGAGATAGAGATATTGGTTTGCACTGGCTTGTTAACGAATGGAATAAGCTTAAATTCAGTCCAAAGATTGCAACTTATCTTATTGAGAAAAGATTCGATCAAGCTTTGGAGGATCAAGAAGGTAAAACTGCTATTGAATTAGCTAGCGAGCTGTCACAATGGGATGGCGTACAATTTTTAATCGAGATTGAGGATATTAATCCTAAAAATCAGGAACGGCTCAAAGCACTTCATTATGAAAGTGTATTAATCAATGCAATCCAACATAATAACTATGCAATGGCAAAATTGTTACTTTCAAGAGGTACCTCATGTAATCGTTGGAATTCAGAGCAAGGGAATATTTGCCTTTATTGGGCAATAAAAAATAATAATCCACAATTAGTGTCTTTATTGATGAAATATCAAGTTGATATAACGCTTCGAAACGCTAGAGGATTAACCGCTTTTGATTATGCACTTGAACTAACGCATGAAAATTGCGCTCTACAATTACAAAA
The DNA here is from genome assembly GCA_013289015.1 of Bacteroidota bacterium. GTDB lineage: Bacteria > Bacteroidota > Bacteroidia > Chitinophagales > Chitinophagaceae > Parafilimonas. The sequence goes on from JABDAV010000056.1 coordinate 19,937, forward strand.
CAGCTCCTCATTGCTATTAGAAACAATCGAAATTAGACCAGAATCAGTGGATAACTATCGAAAAAAAGCATGGGATTTATTTGAAAGTATGATGGATAAAACGATTTCGAATGAGAGGCTTCCAGAGGCTATTAAGAATTTTCAAACTTCTTTTTTTATTATTTTAAACAACCATTGTATTAGCTTAAGAGGGCAGCGTCATCAAACCAATTCTCAAAGAGGTCCCCTATTTTCTGTTAATACTAAAGAAGAATCAGATAAGATTACCACTGTAATTAATGCAATAAATATTATTATGAGACAACCACAACAAATTTCAACATTGAAAACGTGTTGGGATATAGGTACAGTTATAGGTGCTGACATTCAAGATTATTTATCGTGCAAAGAAAAAATTGATGATTATATTCTTCGTTTGAATATATTAATCAAAAAGGTAGAAATAAAAACTCAGCAAATAAGAGAGCAGCAAGGTTTTCTTGATCAATATAAAATGAGTAGGGATCCTCACCTGCAAAAATTTGCGGCAACTATAGAAAAGTTATCGAAAATACCCAGCATGCAAGAAACAATAGAAGTTTATATGGGATTAATTGCACTTGTTAAGGAGATATCTTCGGATACCAGCCAAGTACCAGCTTATCTAAAAGCATTTCATCTTTATGCCTCGAACGAGCTAATGAATATGAGTTTTATTCCTTCATATACTCTTGAATCCAAGCCATCCGAGTCTTTGGTAGAAACTCCCTTTGAAAATAATTCCAATACAGGCAAATTTTCAAATATTATTCCATTAACATCAGGCTCTTCGGATACCGGAAAATCAGAAGAAGTGTTGAGTGATCAACACTTCTTCTCTTCTGGTAATGTAGCTGTAACATCCATGCATCCTGCACCTAGTTTTAAACACGAAGCGCCCTCGGGCCAGATAGGCTTCTTCGGAAATTCTAAGCCAGAGGATTCTCAACCGCTGTTAACTATTTTCGAAAACAATTTAACCTGTTGACGTAAAGATGGGGTGAGTTATTACAAAGATCCTTCGTAGACAGTCCCTACGTGACTGTTTATGAAGCTCGATTATAGCCTATACTTCAGCCAAGTTCCCCTTAGTCTCCAACCAGACTTTCCTGTCGCCGGCCCGTTTTTTATTAAGCATCATATCCATGACTGCTTCTGCATGCTCCTCATCCTCTAAAGTCAGTTGCACTAAACGGCGGGTGTTTGGATCCATGGTTGTTTCACGTAGCTGGATGGGATTCATTTCGCCTAATCCCTTGAAACGTTGTACATTTGCTTTGGCTTTGCTGGTTTGTGCCAAATGATGAAGCAGACGATTTTTCTCTTCATCATCCAGGGCATAATGAATGATTTTTCCTGCATCGATGCGATACGAGGGAGGCATTGCGGCAAATACATGGCCTGCCAGGACTAAAGGTTTAAAATGGCGCAAGAATAAAGCACATATTAACGTTGCAATATGCGCACCGTCTGAATCCGCATCTGCAAGAATGCATATTTTCCCATAACGTAAACCGGTAAGATCGGCAGAACCAGGATCGACACCAATAGCTACGGAAATATCATGAATTTCTTGTGAAGCCAGTACTTGCGATGAATCAACTTCCCAGGAATTAAGGATTTTTCCACGTAAGGGCAAAATAGCCTGATAATCTTTATTACGAGCTTGTTTTGCTGACCCCCCCGCAGAGTCTCCCTCTACCAGGAACAATTCAGCCTGGCTAAGATCTGTTTGCAAACAATCAGCTAGTTTTCCAGGAAGAGCAGGGCCTTGGCTTACACGTTTGCGTGCTACTTGCTTGGCTTGCTTAAGACGGCGTTGGGCGCGATCTATCGCCAGGGACGCAATGGCTTCGCCCTGGTTACGATGTTGGTTTAGCCATAATGCAAAGGCATCCTTAACTACATTGCTTACAAAAGCAGATATTTGGCGTGAACTTAAACGTTCTTTAGTTTGCCCGGCAAACTGCGGTTCTTTCATTTTTACAGAAAGGACATACTGACAGGGATCCCACAGATCATCGGCTGTGAGTTTCACTCCACGAGGTAAGAGATTTCTTAATTCGCAGAATTCATTCATGGCATCAAGCAAGCCAGAGCGGAAGCCATTCACATGGGTTCCTCCCTGAATGGTAGGGATTAAATTCACATAACTTTCGCTAAAACTGGCATTGGTACCATTTGACCAGAGTAAGGCCCAATCAACAGTTGCTTCATCACTTTTGAATTCACCAGTAAATGGTTCATCAGGTAAGTAGTCGCCATCAGTTAAAGATTGGTTCAAATAATCAACCAGGCCATGTTCATAACACCAATGTGATTCTTCATTTGTTGTTTTATTGATGAAGGTCATGGACAAGCCAGTACAAAGTACTGCTTTAGCCCTTAGAATATGAATTAAGTGTTTAATCGA
>JABDAV010000057.1 GCA_013289015.1 Bacteroidota bacterium
AATGTTTTCGGTTGATGATGAGTACTTCGCTTACGGTTGGATTTTGCAAACATTCCAACAATACACCTTCGCCTACCATTCCTGTAGCGCCTGTAATGATCACTTTTATAGCTGCCATGATGATTAAGAATTATTAAGCAAAGATTATAAGAAAAAAGTACAGCGCTTATTGAAAAATTCAAAGATGTATTTGCAGCATAACTCAGCCATGAAGCTTTATCATCCCGTCATCAATACGACGCGGTTTTTGTGTGCTGCTGTCCAGTAATATCCATGTGCTGACCGCGCTGATTATTTTTTTGCCGTCTGACGGACGTATGACTTCATAATATCTTTTCCAGGTAACATTGGTATATTCTCCCGTCCAGGTTGATACCAACAGGTCATCATCCAAAAATGCCTGGTTATAATAATCAATTTCATGGCGCCTTACCATCCACACAACTTCTTTCAGCAACCAGGAAGGTGCGAGAGACTGCCAATGCAGCGATGCTGCGTCCTGCATCCACTGTACATAAATTACATTGTTTACGTGTTGCACAGCATCAAGATGTTCGGGTTTTACTTGTATGCTTATGCTGAATTTGTTGTTTTCCGGCATAGTAACTTAATGTTTGTTTCCGTGGTAAAGAAAGTAACTTTTCAGTTATTTTTTTTGAAGTGAAAAAAACAACAGCAAAAAAATAACGACAAAGATTTTAACGGGCGCAAGTGAGAAGGCAGAATCTCTTAACATGTATTGCGCAGGAAATGAGTGAATATTATTAATATCAATTTAAATAATAAAAAAAATCATATAAATCATATAAAAATTATATATTTTGTCTGTGTGTTGCCTCCTTTTGTCTCTGTTTTACTTATGCCTGCCTGATCGCACAATGGGTTGAATTATTTAAAGGAGAATTACAGGATAAATGTGGACCCACAACTGATCTGGTTAAAGTATTATGATGAAGATCATGAAACAGCAGACCTGCTGCCCGAAGCACAGCAACTGTTAAAAGCGTTATGATAAAAGCCTGTTCATTGCGAAGTAATTCATGAATTGAATTATAAGTGATGTTGTAGTGCGATCCGCATATCAGCCTTACATTTGCCTTTCAATTTCTTTTTATGGGAGTACAGGATAAGTTAAAAGCAATGTTCCGGGAAAGGGCAGAAGAGCAGGAAAAATTCTTAGAAGAGAATGCCACCAAAGAAGGTGTTGTAACATTGCCATCCGGATTACAATATATTGTTTTGAAGGAAGGTAATGGCAAAAAACCCGGACCTGCAACAATGGTTACTGTGCATTATGAAGGAAGCCTTACCGAAGGTAAAATTTTTGATAGTTCATACAAACGTGGTACGCCTGCAACTTTTGGTGTGCACCAGGTGATACGTGGCTGGACTGAAGCCTTGCAACTGATGCCGATTGGCAGTAAATGGAGATTGTTCATACCCTCCTCATTAGGTTATGGCGAGAGAGGTGCAGGAGGTTCTATACCTCCTTATTCAACTTTAATATTTGATGTTGAATTATTAGATATGCGTTGATAATGCATACTTAAATGCTTCTGTTAATTACCCGGTCGCCTGCTTGCAAATACGCGATCAAAGAATACATATCTGCAATGATGAGTCATTGAATACAAGGTTTATCAATGTGTCGCTTATCAAATGCGACCTGCTGTCAATATCGATCATGCAAAGCGGGAAAAATAGCTGCATCATTTATTACATCAATCAATACCCCGCAGCCATTCCATCTTTTCTCGGGTCTGATGCACCATGATATACCTTATTTTTTGAATCGTACTGAATACACTGATAGCCGCCATAATTGCCTGGTTGCTGCCATGCAACTTTATGCCCGTAACTCATCAGTGTTCTTATTGTTTCAAAAGAAAAACCTGATTCGAGATAAATAGTTCCAATACCGGTGTTTTTTGTGCCGGTTGGTTCAGATGAACCCTGGTGGTCAATGCGCGGTGCATCACCGGCTTCTTGTGGGTTCATTCCAAAATCGATCATGTTCATTAAAACCTGAACCTGTCCTTCAGGTTGAAAACTTCCGCCCATTACACCAAAGCTCATATAAGGCTGATCATCTTTTGTAACGAAAGCAGGAATGATGGTATGAAAGGGCCTTTTATGCGGAGCATAGGAATTATTTTTTCCTTCTTCCAACGTGAATAACCTGCCACGATTTTGCAAAACGAATCCTAAACTATCAGGCACCATTCCGCTGCCAAAAGCAAAGTAGTTGCTTTGTATCAACGACACCATATTGCCTGCGGAATCGGCAACGGTTAAGTAAACGGTTTCACCGCTTTTTAATAAAGAATCGCCTGCGGTAAAATTGTCTGAAGCATGGGTAAGGTTGATGAGTTTTCGTCTTGCATCAGCATATTTTTTTGATACCAGTTCATCAACAGGAATGTTTGCAAAATCAGGATCAGCATAATACTTTGCCCGGTCTTCATACGCCAGTTTTTTTGCTTCAACGAACAGATGAATATGCTCTGCGCTGCCATATCCGATCCTACTGAAATCAAATCCTTCTAAAATATTCAGCATTTCCAAAACAGCAATGCCCTGCCCGTTTGGCGGCAGCTCCCACACACGGTAACCACGGTATGTTGTTGATACAGGCTGCACCCATGTTGCGCTGTCAGCGGCCATATCTTTATAAGATAAATAGCCGCCATTCTTCTGGATATAGGCATCTATCGTTTTTGCAATGTCGCCTTTATAAAATGCATCTCTTCCATTCGTTGCAATTTTGCTCAATGTATTTGCGAGTTGAGGATTTTTAAACACCTCACCTTTTTGCGGCACTTCTCCATTTGAATAATATAAAGCTGAAAAATTTGGATAAGCAGCGTACGTCGTTTTCGAATCATTCAGTTCATAAGCGAATTCATCTGCAACCGGAAAACCATTGCGTGCATAATTAATAGCCTGGGCAAGCACCTGCTGCATGTTCATCGTTCCAAACTTTTCATGTAAGGCAAACCAGCCATCCACACAACCGGGAACAGAAACCGGCAACACACCATGCGAAGGAATGGCTGTTAATTCTTTCTTCTTAAACTCATCCATTGTTAATGCATACGGCGAATGGCCTGAAGCATTAAGGCCATATAATTTTTTTGTTTTTGCATCATATACAATGGCAAATAAATCACCGCCTATGCCATTCATCTCAGGTTCAACAACACCCAGTACCGCATTGGCTGCAATGGCCGCATCAATTGCATTACCGCCTTGTTTTAAAATATCAATAGCAGCTTGTGTTGCCAGCGGGTGACTGGTGCAAGCCATGCCATGCTGTGCAAGCACTTCTGAGCGGGTTGCAAAAATTTTTCCATCCAGGCGATCCTGTGCAGAAGTGTATAAAGCGCAGCAAAGGCAAGCCAGCATGAGTGTTTGTTTCATGATAAATTTTAATTGTGCGGTAAACAAAGAAGATACAGGCAATAAAATTAATTATAAGCGACTATCTTAAATGCATAGAAGGATTATAGTTTATTGATTATGCGAATCATTAAGAATGAATTTATTTTTTTTAATTTCAATTAATCATGTAATATGCACGCGGATACCCCCTGTTTATGAAGAATTGCATTGCTTAAATAAATTCTAAATCCAAACATCAATTATCTGCAACTTTCTAAGATTTTTTTTAATATTTAAAACCCAACACATGAACTATTACGTTCAGGCAATACGCAAGTATGCCGTTTTCAGCGGAAGAGCTAGGCGCAGTGAATACTGGTATTTCGCTTTATTCAATTTTATTTTTGTAATCGTAGCAGCTGTGCTAGACAACGTTTTGCATGATACTTTCACTTTACAGGGGCAATCACTTATGTACGGTTATGTTTACTTGTTGTATGCTCTTTTCGTTTTCTTGCCAGGTTTAGCGGTGTTGGTAAGAAGACTGCATGACATTGGTAAATCAGGTTGGTTTTTCTTTATAGTTCTTATTCCTATTGCAGGTGCAATATGGCTGCTGGTACTTCTTTTTAAAGACAGCCAGCCAGGTGAAAATCAATATGGGCCAAATCCTAAAGGCATTGGCAATTATAGCGAAGTAGACCAGGTAGGCGAGCATCTGCAACCACAATGATTTTAAAGAATACTTATCACAAAAAAATTTCTGCATATAAAGCCGGATAAAAAAGTTCCGGCTTTTTTATTGAATTGTTCATAAATTAAAGAAGATGCTTTTTTACTATGCCTGAAACCACAACTAATAAAACCAATGAATTCGTTGTAAAAGAATCTACATCTACCAATTTAATCATAGGCGCAGTTTTTCTTATGCTGTTTATTTTTACGCTTTCAAATTTTTTGAATAAAGATCATATGCTTAATCCATATGCTTCTAAAACGCTGTACTGTGTTTTATTTGGAACGTTTAGTTCTGCAATTGGTTTTATTATCCACGGGTTAATGCCTAAAACTATTATTACAGTTAATAAAGATGGATTTTATTTTGCAGGTGCTTTAAAAACAAACTGGGAAAATTTTATCAGCGCTGAGGTAACAGAAATCCCGGTAACTGGAAGTTACCAGGATCATTTTGTATTGTTGATCCGCTATTACAATGAAGCAGAAAACGGAAACTTTGAATCACAAATCCCTATGCAGGATACCTATGATAAATCAGGTGAAGAAGTAGTTGATGCGATAAAAAAATTTTACGAAGCAGCAAACATTGAAAAAGTATAACCTAAATTAAAGAGTCAAATCTTATTAATATAAAGTCCTCGTTATTTTTGTTTGCTTTTTTGAAACAAAAACTTTTATGCCTGTTATTATAGATTATGAAGATAAATACCAGCAGGATTTCCGGCGTCTAAACCTTGAATGGCTGGAACAATTTAATTTGCTTGAATCACACGATCTTGAAATACTTGATCACCCAAGAGAAAATGTGATCGATCGTGGAGGGTTTATTTTTTTCTTAAAAGATAATGAAACCATCATCGGAACAGCAGGACTATTTAAAAATAATGATGAGGAATTTGAGTTGATCAAAATGTTTGTAGCACCAGAATATCGGGGTAAAAAATTCGGCGATTTACTGTTGCAGCATTGTATCGGTAAGGCAAGAGAAATGAAGGCTTCAAAGATCATTTTATATTCCAATAGTCATCTTCAAACAGCCATTCGTATGTATGAAAAAAATGGATTCAAACATGTTGATGTAACCGATGCACCTTTCGTAACAGCAGATATAAAAATGGAGTTGATGTTGTGATCTTATTTCAATGGCCATCATCATTTCGGCGCGTGATCATGAATACACCAAAAAATAAAAATGCAATACCGGCATACAGGTTAATATTCACAGATAAAACGGCACTTGTAAAATAACCTGTCAGCAAAATAACTGATACGATCAAAAAGAATAAACCAATGATAAAGCTTAAAGAAGTATAGCGCTTGTGCATAGAATCAATTTAAAAAAATACCAGGTTCAAAATAATTGTTATCAGCAATAAAATAATGCCGAGCGGCACTACTCTTTTATACCATTTCTGTTCATGATATTCAGGCTTTGCTGTTAACGAGTACACTAATCCTTTTAATTCTTCGGGTGGCTTTGGTTTTGTTACAAGGCTGACCATAATCGTAACAACAAAATTTGCGATCCACGAAACGGAGGCGACAATAAAAGCCTGTCCCATGCCGCTTTTTATTTCAAACAAAGGAGCGATCCATCCACCTTTGCCTTCTGCTATCGTTAATCCATGTGTTAATGCAGCTGCAATGGTTCCGGCAAGCAAACCACAAAACGCACCGTGGCCGGTTGTTCTTTTCCAAAACATACCCAATAGAAACGTAGCGAATAACGGCCCGTTCACGAAGCTGAAAACAAGCTGCAAAAGATCGTTGATGTTATTAAAGCTTTTAGCAACATAAGCAGTAGCGATAGATATCAAAATACCCGCAACTGTTATACATTTTCCTACCAATAAATAATGTTTATCGCTGCGGTTTCTTACAAAATAAGATTGATAGATGTCATACGTAAAAACAGAATTAAATGCTGTGACATTTCCGGCCATGCCACTCATAAAAGAAGCGATCAATGCAGTAATGCCAACACCTAAAATACCGCTCGGATAATAATGCGCTATCAAGGAAGGCAGCGTCATTGTATAATCCAAGCCTCCATCTGCGGTTTTCGGAATGCTGAAACCTTTTGATTGCAAAGCAGGCTGCATCAATGCAATGGCAACAACTCCGGGTAATACAACAATCAGCGGCATCAGCATTTTTGGTATTGCTGCCATTACCGGGGTACGTTGTGCTTCGCCCATATTGCGCGCGATCATAGCTCTTTGCACCACTAAAAAATCAGTGCACCAATATCCGAACGACATTACAAAACCTAACCCGAATATCAGCGACATAAAATTTATTCCCATCGGGTTCGTATCTGCGCTGCCCATATATTTCCATGCATGCGTTAGCTGTGGTTCAAGATTGGCTTGTATGTTTGCCCATCCGCCTGCATCATGCAAAGCAATAACAACCAACGGTGAAAGTCCCAGCACAATTAAAAAGAACTGCAGCACTTCATTGTACACAGCGCTGGTTAATCCGCCTAAAAAAGTATAGATCATTACAATGCCTGCAGCTAACCAAATGGATACATCAAAATCCCAATGCAAAATGATCTCTAACAATTTTGCAAGTGCAAACAATGATATACCTGATGAGAAAACGGTCATCACTGCAAACGAAACAGCATTCAGCGCCCTTGTTTTTTCATCAAAGCGCATGGATAAATATTCAGGCACGCTGCGTGCTTTGCTGCCATAGTAAAAAGGCATCATAAAAATTGCAAGAAACACCATAGCGAATATGGCGCCCACCCAATAAAAATGCACCGTCATTATTCCATACTTTGCTCCTGATGCTACCATGCCTAATACTTCCTGTGCACCAAGATTTGCTGATATGAATGCAAGGCTCGTTATCCATAAGGGAATGTTTCTGCTGCTCGTTAAAAAATCATTGCTCGACCTGATCTTTTTTTTTATTATGAAGCCAACAGTAATAACAAAAATGAAATAAAGAGAGATGATGAGATAATCGGCAAAATGCAGTTTCATAACAGCAATTAATCGTTTATTGAAGCACAATATATTCATTCAATATTGATTTTATTTTAATTATGATGTTGATTGATGTTTGGCTAACTTTATCTGCCTAAAAATGCTTGTAATGAGTGCCGTAAATCAAAATCAATTATCCGCAACTGAAATAAATCCGCTTGCCAGTCTTGATGAATGGGAAGATGATCTGCTGAAACGTTATCCTGAGCCGGATGCAATTGCTACTGAAAAATCAAAAGAAGCATATCGCAATTACAATGAGCCTGTGCGTGATACGGTAAAAGAATTTTACAGGTTGAATCATACTTACCAGACATACGATTTTGTGGTACAAAAGAGAACGGATTATTTAAAGTTTGATAAAAAGAAAATGCCTGTATGGGATGCCTTCGAATTTCTTAACCAATTGGTGGATGATTCAGATCCTGATACTGACCTTGACCAGTTTCAGCATTTGTTGCAAACAGCAGAAGCGATAAGAAGAGATGGCCATCCTGACTGGATGGTTTGTGTGGGTTTATTGCATGATATGGGCAAAGTGTTGTGCTTGTTTGGAGAGCCGCAATGGGCTGTTGTTGGAGACACATTTCCGGTAGGTTGCAGTTATTCAGATAAGATTGTTTATCCGGAATTTTTTTCTAATAATCCTGATTACAGTAATGAACAGTATAGCACTAAGTATGGTGTATACGAACCTAACTGTGGTTTAAGAAATGTGCATATGAGTTGGGGGCATGATGAGTATGTTTATCACATAGCAAAAAATGGTTTGCCGGAAGAAGGTTTATATATGTTGCGGTATCATTCTTTTTATGCCTGGCACAGAGAAGGCGCTTACGATCATTTGCTGGATGATCATGATCGTAAGATGTTGAAATGGGTTAAGCTGTTTAATCCTTATGATCTGTATTCCAAAAATCCAACGCCACCCAACTGGATTGAACTTCGCGGTTATTATGAAGACCTTGTTGCAAAATATTTGCCTGCTGAATTGAAGTTTTGAAAGTAAAGATTTTTCAAGCGAAGCCGGTAAACTTATATCAAGTTGAAAGCCATCCTAATGCAAAAGAGGTGGCTTTATTTTTTTATCTTGATTTGGAATTTCCTTCGTTGAGATACTGATGTATTAAACTTTAGTGTAAAGCTTTATAACATTTAATTTTGTTGCTATGAACCGTATTGATCGTTTATCAGCAATTCTAATTCAGCTTCAGTCAAGAAACCTGGTGAAAGCACAACAGCTTGCAGATAAATTTTCGATCAGCCTGCGTACTGTATACCGTGATGTACATGCATTGCAGGAAGCAGGTGTTCCAATCATAGGCGAAGCGGGCACAGGTTATAGTTTAATGGAGGGATATAAACTTCCACCGGTTATGTTTAACCAGGACGAAGCTTCTGCTTTATTAACTGCGGCAAAACTGATGGAGTCAAAAACAGATGCAAGCTCTGTGCATCATTATACTTCAGCATTAGATAAAATAAAAGCTGTTTTAAGATTTGCTGAAAAAGATCACATAGAAGAGATTGACAACCATATCGCTGTAGTATCGCCTGCTTCATTTCAATATGAAAGACCAACAGAATTGCATCTGCAATCCATATTAAAAGCAATTGCAAACGCTGCTGTTATCAACATACATTATACTTCGCTTGATAGTAATGAAACCACGCATAGAAATGTTGAGCCTGTCGGCATTTATAATCTCGGCAGCCACTGGCATTTGATCGGTTTTTGCAGGCTGAGAAATGATTACCGCAATTTTCGCACAGACCGGATACAAAAACTTGCCGTAACAGATGAAATCGTTTCAAAAGCACATCCGCCATTGCAGGAATTCATCAATAAAATGCCGGCACAACGTGAAGTAAAAAAAGTAGTGATAGAAGTTGATCCTGAAATAATAAAATATTTCGGAGAGCAAAAATATTATCATGGTTATATAAAAGAAGAAAATGAAGGCGATTGTGTGCGCATCACTTTTTTATGTGGCTTTTTAGAAGGCTTTGCAAGGTGGTTTATGATGTTTGGCGATCATGCAAGAATCCTTGAACCTGTTGAGTTAAATGATATAGTAACAACCATAGCAGAAAATATTTTAAAAAAAATTGAAGAAAGCCAAATGCTGCTGACATAGGGTTGACACTAAGCGGATGTTACTTTACATCATAAAACAAAATACTATGACTTTCATCGAATTTTTCAAACAACAATTTATTGAAGAAGGCAGAACTACACGCAAAATGCTTTCACGCGTTCCTGACGACAAATTTGATTACAAGCCGCATGAGAAAAGCATGGATATGAAACGGCTTACCACACATATTGCAGATCTTCCGGGTTGGATACATATGATCTTTACATCTGACGGAATTGATTTTGCGCAGCCTTATGAACAGCCGCAAATAAATAGTAAAGAAGACCTTTTAAATTATTTTGAAAAACGTTATGCTGACGGCCTTTCTGCATTAATCCCGGAGAATGAAAAATTATTGTACGATCCATGGACACTGAGAAGTGGTGAAAAGATTTTCAGCAGCGACCCGAGAATAGATATCATAAGGATATCTTTAAGCCAGCAGATACATCATCGTGCACAGTTAGGCGTTTATTTACGATTGTTGGATATCCCGATTCCGGGCAGTTACGGACCAAGTGCTGACGAAAATAATTTTATGTAAAACAAGAGGTGATTTATACATTTTTTTAAAACTGCAATGGCATTTACTGCTATTGCAGTTTTTTATTTTTCTGTTTTTAAGACAAGTTTTTTATTATTAAACGTTTTGCACACGTTCATGTTTCTTGCAAGATCATGTATATGCGCAATAAAATTTTGTTGTTTATAACAAGCTGCTTCTTCATTATTGTTTGCAATGCTCAATATAATTTTATTAAAGTTGATAGCTGGATGAACGATAATACTTCAAAGATGGGAGGCAGGGCAATATTGATGATCTATAAAGATGGAAAGATCGTTTACACAAAATCTGTAAGCGATCTGAATGCTCAACAAAAATTTGCGATCAAAGCAGTTGCAGAACGGCAAGGAAAAGATGCGAATTTTGATGCTTATACAATTGATACAAAGATTCCCATTGCAAGCTGCAGCAAATGGCTGAGCGCTGCATTGATAATGACTTTTGTTGACGAAGGTAAATTGAATCTTACAGATACAGTTGGAAAGTTCCTGCCTGTTCTTTCACAGCATGGCAAAGGCAATATAACTATTAGTGAATGCCTTTCGCATTTAACGGGAATTGATGCACCTTCTATTAAAGAAAGCCGGGGCAAAATGAAAGACATCAATACGATGGATGAAGCCATTGAAAAGATCGCTGTAATGCCTATGGAAGGCGAGCCGGGCACTGTATTTCATTATAGCAATGCAGGCTTGCAGATAGCGGCTGCCGTTATTGAAAAGATCAGCGGTAAAAGTTTTCAAACATTATTTGCAGAGAGAATAGCGCAGCCTTTAGATATGAAGAATACTGATTTTGGAACGACAAAGTTGCATTGCCAGCAGGCGGCGCGTACAGCACACCCGAAACAACAGCTTTTACAAGCCCCGGTTTGTTTGGAAGTTTTCCATGGGTGGATAATAAAAATAATTATTGTGCTTTCTTAATGACGATGTATATAAACAGTGATGGCAGGAATGAACGTTATAAAGAATTAAAATCTTTGGTTGATGATGCGTTTAAATAATGATTATTGAACATTGAATGTCGCGTATTGATCATTTATTCTTTCATTTCATAAACATTCAATGTTCAATATGCAATAATCAATATTCAAATAAAAAAGTCCCGCAAAAAAGAGCGGGACTTTTAAAATTATATAAGTACTGTTATAATTTTTTGACCTGGATGTTTTTAAACCAAACATCAAACCCATGATCCTGTAAAGCAATATGGCCATCTTTAAATGTGCCGAATGCAGGCCATTGTTTAAACTTGCTGCCGGCAACCATTTTCTTCCATCCGTCATCCCACATCGTTGTGTTTACAACATGCACTCCATTCAGGTAAAAATCAAGCTTGCCATTGCTGGCAACGATTTCAACACTGTTCCATTGTTCAGCCGGTTTAACTGCCCCGGGTGTTGCCTGTATCATATCATACAAACTTCCTGCATGGTGTGAAGGTGTTTTGTTATCTTCATTGCGTTCATCATCCAGCACCTGCATTTCAGGGCCTGTTTTATAAGTGTCTTCATATTTGGCTTTGTCATCCTGCACATAAAACAAAATTCCGCTGTTACCGCCTTTTGCAATTTTCCAATCAATCTTTAAATCAAAATTGGAAAAGCTGTCATTGCTTACCAGGTCGCCATCATCACCTTTTGTTGCAGGATTAAAATGAATGACGCCACTATCAACACTCCACTTCGGGCTTGCAGCTGTTGCGCCGAAAGAATGCCAGCCGTTAAGTGTTGTTCCGTCAAACAAATTTGTCCAGCCGGTATCTGTAGCTGAAGGCTGCATGGCAGCAGTTGTATCTGTAGTTGCCGTTGTATCAGTTGTTGTGCTGCTTGTTGATGAAGAATTGCACGCAGCAAAAACTGATGTACTTAAAACAATCCCTAATAGTTTATTCATTTTAATTTATTTATTTCTTAATAATAAAACATATTTTACCATTTGTTCAGCATCCGCTTCGCTTAAAGCAGGATGCGGGGTCATAGCAGCATCGCCCCAAACACCTGAGCCACCACTGATAATTTTTGCTGCCAGCTTTTTTACATTATCATCTGTATTCGCATATTTATTGGCAACATCGCGATACGCAGGCCCGGTAACTTTTTCATCCACTTTATGACAGGTTAGACAGTCATTTGATGCAATCAATGCAAGCCCTTTCTGATAATCAGGATTTGAACTAAGATCAGTTGAAGAAGATGCAGAAGATGTGGTATCAGAACTGCTGCCTGAACCCGGACTGCTGTTGCACGCCGCAATAGCTGCCACTGCAGTAATGATAATTAAATACTTTTTCAATGTTGATTTTTTTAGAATGATAGAATTATATCCGACAAATTTATTGATGACAATCCATCAATAGCAAAATTATTTTAGTGATGTTGAATCTCTCAGTAACAAAATATAGCGTACCATTTCTTCTGCCTGTTGTTCAGAAAGTGCAGTATGCGGCGTCATAGCATTTTGTCCCCACAATCCTTTGCCACCTTTTATTATTCTGTCTGAAAGGTTTTCAAGATTCCCCTCATTTAGTTCATATTTATCCGCAATCTGCTTATATGATGGGCCAAAACTTTTCTCATCTATTTTATGACAGGTTAAACAATCATTGGATGCGATTAGGTTTGCGCCCGAAATATTTTTTGCTGAATCAACACTTGTGCCGCCTGTATTTATAATTGCCTGTGTTGCATTTGCACTGTCGCTTGCAGCCGTTTTACCTGTTCCTGATTTACATGCTGTAAACAATAAAACAGCCGCAACTATCCATTTGCTTTTCATGATAAAGGCTTTATAAACTTTCGTTATTGCAATCCTAATACCAGGCGGTTTAAATTTTCATCAGCACCGGCAGATGCGAAATCATCAAATGCTTTTTCTGTTACATGGATGATGTGATCTTTAATAAATTTTGCACCTTCTGTTGCACCATCAACCGGATGCTTTAAACAACATTCCCATTCCAGTACTGCCCAGCCTTTGTAATCGTATTGCGCTAACTTGCTGAAAACT
Organism: Bacteroidota bacterium; assembly: GCA_013289015.1. Lineage (GTDB taxonomy): Bacteria > Bacteroidota > Bacteroidia > Chitinophagales > Chitinophagaceae > Parafilimonas. The sequence continues at coordinate 12,833 of JABDAV010000057.1, forward strand.
GATTTAAAATCAACCTGCCCGTCACCCAAAGAGCGAAATCTTCCCGCACGATCGATCCAGCTTTGATAACCGCCATAAACACCCTGCTTTCCTGTTGGATTAAACTCTGCATCTTTTACATGAAACATCTTAATACGTTCATGATAGTTATCTATATATTCCAAATAATTCAGGCACTGCAACACAAAATGTGAAGGATCATACAATAAACAGGCGCGCGCATGATTGTTTACTTTCTCTAAAAACATTTCATAAGAAACACCATCGTGCAGGTCTTCGCCGGGATGAATTTCATAGCAAACATCCACGCCGCATTCATCAAAATAATTTAAGATAGGCAGCCAACGGTTGGCCAGTTCTGTAAATCCCGTTTCCACCAAACCGGCAGGACGTTGCGGCCAGGGATAAAATGTGTGCCACAACAAAGCGCCGCTGAAAGTTGCATGTACATTTAATCCTAAATTCTGAGAAGCTTTCGCAGCCCACTTTAATTGCTGAACAGCCCATTCTGTTCTATCCTTAGGATTGTTGCGCACATTCTCCGGTGCAAAACCATCAAATAAAACATCATAAGCAGGATGAACAGCAACTAACTGTCCCTGTAAATGCGTTGAAAGTTCCGTTATCTCCAAACCACATTCGTTGATCAAACCTTTTAATTCATCTGCATAGGTTTTGCTTTCGGCAGCTTTTTGCAGATCGATACAGCGTGCATCCCAGGTTGGAATCTGAACACCGGCAAAGCCAAGGCTTTTAACCCATTGACAAATGGTTTTTAAATTATTGAAAGGCGCTTCATCGCCCATGAACTGTGCGAGAAAAATTCCGGGGCCTTTAAGTGTTGTCATGAAAATATTTTTTGATGAAGGTAATTCTTCAAAAATAAAAATAACACAACAACGTAAATGATGTGAGTGTTATAAAATTTGTGTTGATGTATGTCGCTCTGCCCTGCTTAGACAAAAAAATAAACGACTTACCATTTTAGCCAAAAGATTTATATGGTTTGAAGGGCAAGTCAAAAGCGTTCAGTTGCGCAAATACAGCTCGCGGTTATTGTATTGAAAAATTGGGTTGCGTATATTTGAGAGTTAGGAGCAATTATTCATGAACCCAATTTTTGGAAAATTAGACTGGACGCTTATAATAATATTTACAAGTTTGTTGATTTCTTGTAATCAAATTGCTCGGGTAAAACCTTATAATAAAACAATTACTTTTTCTAAAGCAAATTATATTGACACTTCATTAATTGCATTAATTCCATTTGAACAGTTTGGTAAGTTCGTTTTTGACTCAAGTTATAAAGCCGCTTCATTAACATCGAGTGACCTTGCTCAAATAGATAGCTTATTCATGGTTTGCGTTAACAACTACAATAATACTTTGCCAAAACATAACAACCATTTTAGTATATCATCAGGAGACTATAGACAATATATTGCTGCAACTAATAACAAAGGAGAAAAGAAGTTTGGGTTAATTGTTTCTGCGAAGCAAGTAACGTAGACTGGAAAAGTCAGTTGTAATTGTCATGGATGGTGGAAGTTGTTACTTCCATTTCAAAATTAATTTGACAAAGAAAAAATTTTATGATTTCAGCGTTAACGATGAAGCATAATAAACTGCTGCTAACAGTGTCATTTGTTAAAGCATGACTTGATCAGCAACACTTGTGCAGCAGTTTTTCAATTAAGCATTTGTACCAGGCTGATCAATCGCTATAGCCAGCCTATTGCAAACGCTTTCACGTTGCCTTCAATGAAGGCCTCATTAAAAAAGTAATAAAAATAACACAACAACATAAATGATGTGAGTATTATAAAATTTGTGTTGATGGATATTCAAAAACTATCTTAATGGGAAGAAGCGATATTGATGGGTATTAATATTTTAATAGAAAAATTTCTGCCCATATTAAATACACCAACGCGACCGGTTGTATAATTAACCGGCAGGTATTTAAAGCGGCTCATATAATCCATGTATGTTTTGTCAAGGAGATTATTGCAAAACATAAACACCTGGAATATTGTTTTTCCTTTCGCAACAATATTTCCACCGGCGCCTGCATTCAATAACAAATATCCTTCTGTAGCTGTTCTGCTGGCAGCATATTCATACGGCGTCAGTTGTGTATTTAAGCCGCTGTACAAAGCATCCTGCAGGTAAATATTGTTTTGTTGAAAACAAGCAAGCATACCAATTTGTATGTACGGATTTTTTATCGTGCGCAAAATATCTTTCAGATTAAATTTAAGATTGGATGTAATTTTTGCAGGCGGAACAAACGGCAGAACCTGGATGGAATCAGGTACATCTTTTAAACCACCGTACACTATGCTGAAAGATGTATTGAATTCAATAAGGCTAAGCGACGAAGGATGAACATTCAGCGTAACTTCTCCGCCATACAGATCTGCTTTGCCTTCTGTAAATTTATAAACCGGCGCGGCACCTAAACCTGCAGCATTAAGGGAGTTGTTAATTGAATCTCCGCCGAACACACTCTGTAACCCCTGTGCATATATAAATTTATGAATGTTGTTGTTGAATGCATCCAGTTCAAAGCTTACATCTTTGGAAGTAAATCCGAATGCAATATCTTCTTCGAGGCTTGTTTCAGGTTGTAAATTATGATCGCCTATTTCATACACAACTGTTCCGTCATGCACACCATTCGCAGCACACTCAGCAACATTAGGTGCACGCCATCCACGCGCAATATTTATTTTTAAGTAGATGTTTTTTGATACATCATACGCGGCACCACCACTAAACGAATAACCTTTGAATGTTGACTGAAATCCTTCAAACTCATGAAACGCATTATCATCGGATGGCTTAACGGGCGCCTGTGTTGTTGAATCAACCCAATGATCCAAACCATTAAATGTTCTTGCATCAAAACGAAGTCCGCCGCTTAGATTTAATTTCCCCAAGCGTTGGTTAATAATAGCAAATGCGCCGGCCTGGAAAAATTTATAATTCGGGATCAACAACAATGTGCCCAAACTTTTTGATGACTGGTAAATGCCATTACTACCTGCAGAAAAAGTGAGTCCTTGTTTTTGTGATGAAACATAACGTACATCATACGTAAATGCATTTGATAAATAATAAATGTTTGCAACGTCTGGTATCGTTGGATCATTATGTTCCTGCCGCTTATTTTTTTGCCATGAAAATATACCGGTAATGCGGCCGCTGCCTACAGCAATATTGTTATCCCAAACCAATTTTGTATGACCGATATTCTGATAGATGACAAGCGGTGTATATGATCTTTCTTGTTGCGCGGTTGGCACTTCATAAAAAGGTTCGCCATCATTCACATCAGGATAAGAAACAACCTGTGCCAGCTTGCCGGTTGCCGAATCTCTTGTGCCATCAACAATGCCGGGGCGCAAATTAAAATAGCTTGCATGTAATTGACTATAGCCCCATTTGCGATGAATGCCCACGGTAGCATCAGCATTAAAATTACTGAATTGTGAATTCAATACATAACCATCATCATGGTTGCGGTAAGCATGCGCCATTGTATTATCAATTCTCGCACTCCATGAAATTCCGTTGTTTGTTCCGGCCACATGAAGCATATTATTGATTAAACCATTATTGGTTTGATAATTCAGCAACACATCTGCTTTTGATTCACCTTCTGCAAGCGGCTGTTCAGGTATAAGATTTACAACACCGGCAATGGCATCTGAACCATATGCTAATGATGCAGGACCTTTCAAAATTTCATAACGGTTCACAGCATTTGCATCTGCTTCAATTCCAAATTCATCAAACCATGCCTGGTCAACCAGTGTAACACCATCATCAATCGTAAGCACGCGGTTATAACCAAGGCCACGAATAACAGGTTTCGAAATACTTTGTCCGCTGGTAACTGCTGAAACACCCGGCAGGTTTGCGATGGCATCAATTACATTGGTTGAAGTGTTTTGCAAAATATCCTGGTAATTGAAGGAAATGATGGATACGGGATTTTTTCTTTTGTCAGTTGCTTTTATAACGCCGGTTACATTTACATCCTGAAGCTGTTTTACAGAAGCATTCAATACAAAATCCTTTTGCAACACACCTTTGATGGTAACTGTTTCAAGTATTGTTTCGTATCCCGTAAGGCTAACTTCAATAAGATAACTTCCTGCGGGAATATCTTTAAAATTATAATTGCCGGTAGTATCTGAAAAGCGGCTTAATTTAAGGTCAGGTATCCTGATGATAACATTGCTTAAAGCTGATTGATTGTGCGCATCTTGTATGTTACCTGATAATTGATTTTGTGCACCTGCAATATTGTTGATGATTACAGGAATGATCAGTAGAATTATATTTTTCATCGCAGTTTAATAGTTAGCGGGTTAACAACGCTGATCAAATTTAGCTGTGAAATATACAAGACGCAATTTTTAAACCTGTTATCTTAAGACAGAAAATTATAAAAGCAATGCTATCTTTAGTTTGTGATTTAAAGATGCTGTCATAATCTTTTTATATAATGCTGCTGCAACCGCATTTGCAATTTACTTTCTAAATTAATTTGATATGGGAACAATTACACGCGCAACAAAAAAGATCGCATCGCTTATACAGGTTTATTGTTTATTGATTTGTATTGTGTCAATATTTTTTGCATGCAACAGGAAAGAAGAGGAAGATGAAACAGAAAGAGATCCGGACGTTGATTATTTCGCCATCCGCAATATGCATTATGGCACAGTACCGCAGGAAGTAAAAGACGCCATTGAAAAAAGATTTGCGTATGATGAAACGCAACAGGAGGAAGCTTTAAAAACCGGTGCTGTTTCTGCATGGCAGCTTATTGGTCCTGCAAATATTGGTGGCAGGATCACCGACCTGGAAATGCCTAAAAGCAACGAAAACATTATCTATGCAGGCTGTGCAAGCGGTGGCATTTTTGTAAGCCTGGATTTCGGCACAACGTGGACGCCTGTTTTTGATAAGCAACCTTACATAGCGATTGGTGATATTGAAATTGATCCGAATAACGACAGCACCGTTTATGCGGGAACCGGCGAACCAAATACAGGTGGGGGCTCAATAACCTATGATGGAAACGGAGTGTATAAATCAACGAACCAGGGGAGAACATGGAAACACATCGGGCTAGACAGTGTTGGCACGATTGGAAAGATCGCTGTTGCCAAAACAAACAGCGGTGTTGTATATGTTGCAGCAGTTGGTGATATCTATCAAAAAAATGTAAATAAAGGATTGTATAAATCAACCAATGGTGGCGCAACATGGACAAAGGTTTTATACATTTCTGATTCTACTTCTGTAAACGATGTAGCGGTTAGTCCTGTTGATCAAAATACTTTGTACGCCACAACATGGGAAAGAATTTCAAGGCCCGACGTGCGTGTGTATGGTGGTATCACCAGTAATTTATGGAAGTCGACCAATGGCGGAACAACATGGGTTAAATTATTTACCGATGATGCAAACAGGGGCAAGCTTACCATTGGCATTCCGCCAACCAATGCCGGTTTACTGTATGTAAGCATGGCAAATAAAGATGGATCGTTCAGGGCGATCTATAAGTACAATGGAACAACCTTTACCAATATTTCCAATGGTGTGTCCGGTGCAACAACTTATACCTGGTGGTTTGGTGGCATTAAATGTCATCCTACAAACGAGAATATTATTTATTACAGCGATTTCAATTTATTCAGAACAACCAATGGCGGTACAAGCTGGCAAACTGTTGCAGCTTCATCACATGTAGATCAACATGCAGTTTGCATCAGTGCTTTAAACAACCAAAAAGTTGTTATAGGAAATGATGGTGGCGTGTACACTTCAACGAACGCTTTATCAAGCATTACTTTCCGCAGTTTACCTAATACGCAGGTGTACGATTTTGATCTGTATAAAGCTGATGAGAAATCACTCAGCGCAGCGTTCCAGGATAATAGTTTTGCAAGAACATCAACACAGGCGCTAAGCACATGGCAGGCTTTTGGTGGTGGTGATGGTGTTGAGATAAGAGTAAACCCTAACGATAAATCAGAAACGTATTCGACGCAATATGGTGCATTGAATATTACAACAAACGGCATTGGCGGTTCAGACAGGTTTAACTGGAGATGCCCTATACGCCTGGATCCTGTAACGCCAACCATAAGATATATGGGCACGAATAAAGTGTATAAATTCAATCCCTCTCAAAACAAATGGACAGCAATAAGCGGCGATCTTACTAATGGAAGCGGCACCGGCAATTTTGGTACAATAACCACGCTGGCTGTTGCACCAAGCAATAATAATTATATCTACAGCGGCAGCGACGACGGGCAGGTATATGTAACAAAGAACGGTGGCACAAGCTGGCAAAAAATCACAACAGGCCTGCCTGTCTTATGGACGATGTTCGTAAAAACAGATCGCATCAATCCCGAGATCGCTTATGTTGGTTTCAGCGGTTACCGTTACGGTTTTACAGATGCGGACATTTATAAAACAACAAACGCCGGTACAACATGGACAAGAATTTCAAACGATCTGCCACAGGTTCCGGTGGATGATCTTGAGATAGATCCAACAGACCCAAACACACTTTACCTGGCAACCGATATTGGTGTTTATTATAGTACGAATGGCGGCGCCAACTGGTTGAAGCTCGGAACAAAAATGCCTTCTGTCGTGGTATCTACTTTAAACTTTGCTGTTAATTCAAGATACCTGTATGCATCAACATATGGAAGAAGTATTTATAAAATTCCGGTGCCTTCTCTTGCCATTGCATCAAACAATAAAGCTTTGCAAAACGCTTCGACAAAAAGTTTTGTTTATGAAAAAGTGAAACATTGATTGGTGGCTTGAAGCAACGCAAAGCGTTTGATTACAACAAATGCAGCTTGCAGTTGTTGGTATTTGCGAAATGAGGTTGCGTATATTTGAGAGTTGTATAAAATCAAATGCGACACTTTCTAATTCTTACAACGACTTTCTGTTTCTTTTCATTTTCATTCGGACAATCTTTAGTTCGACAAGAAAATGAAACTGCTCAAATGTTTGCAGACCGATTAAAGCCTGACTCAACAGAAATTGCGCATATAATAATTGAAACAAAACAGTTAGATACAACCAAAAATATAATTGTTGTTTTTTATAAAAAGACTATTTATGAGGTGCGACAAATGCCAACTTATGTCGACCATAGTCAGTATGACATAATGCTCGGTTACGCTTTTATACTTACAGAGAATAAAAGTTATGAGAAAGTATTCATAGACACAATTCCACCCGACGGCGGTGACCCGGAAATTATCTCCATTTTTTTTGCTAATGCTGACAAAGACATGGGAAAAGAATTAATCGTTCTTTGTAAATATGAACAAGTACATTATGACTATGAGGGAGAATTTTATGAGCCCTATATTTTTAATTATTCCATGAACACAAAGCGCTTTACATATTTAAGTAAATTAAGTGAAACATTTTGGGGTTGTGAATGCGGCTTCAGAAATGGAAAAACGGAAATAGCAAGATATAAGACGGCTAACGATATAAAGATTAAACTAAAAAAGCTCGGCTTCAATTAACAAGAATGCATACATAACTATGTATTTGCGTTATAATGGCGTGACTCAAAGTACTTCAATAATAGTATCTCCAACTTCAGTAGTCAGTGCGACTTGATAAATTCGGCATCAGCAATAACAATGAACTTTTAATTATAAATTTAACTTCAGTTGCTGTTATATTATTCCCACTTATATACAAGGTCAAATGCCCAGAGACAAAAGACAAAAACGCGATTTACATGCACTCAATGAGAATGGCATGGTACTATGCAACCCCCGTGATAAGGAAGCGGCTCTTCGGGCTCAGACTGAAGGGATTGCCACCGACGAATGGGAAACGGTAACCTGCCGCAAATGCCTGGCTCTGATCTACAAGCGTAACAAGGTTAAATAGAAACTTAAGTACTAATTTATATTCCAGTGGCGCAGTTGTATTGCATCAGTTGGCTTATCGTTAAAATAATTCTGTTGATAAATAATACCAATCCCTCTTGCATAATAAGTGTCTGTTTCTTCACCTGTAGGAGCAAAGTCACCGGTTGCAGAGCGTACCATAGGAAACATTGCAATTATATACACATTTGAAAAAGCACTCCCATTTACAATGTAATAGTTGTTATCGCCCAAACATGTAAAATTGTATTGTATTGTTTTTTGTTGGCCATTGGTAGTAATTCCGGTATAGCCGTCGGATATCCATTGATCCCCTTTATGCAATATTTCCTTTAAAAAATGCAGTTCACCATAAACAGGAGTCTTAAAGGCGACAGCAGTTGTATATTTATCTCCAGAAAAATATTCATAATAATCATTTCCATCTTTGCGAAAATTGGATAGAGACTGTTGCCCGCCTTCATTTGTTTCTGTAAAAACTTTGTATGAAATTCCATCGGTTGAAGTAGTACTGCTGATCTTTGTTATGATCGTATCACCAGGATTATGAATATCATTATAACTCCAGTAACTGTTAAGTGAAAGAGGAAAATGATCGTTGTTTGTTGGCACTACAGGCAGTAACACCGGAACAGAAAAATAACAAACAGATGAATCAGCCGTTACTTTAAACACATCTGTGCCTACGTTTTGCGGAGCGCCAAAGCAGTGTAATATTACATTCTGCGTTCCTGTAGCAGTAAAAACCCCTTTCGCAAAGAAACTATACCCGTCAACAGTGTCTGTATAAATACCATAAGTACCCGGAATTTTTACATCCACAGGGAAGCTCAATCTCGCCGTATCTGAAACAGGAATTCCTTTTATATAAAAACCAAGAAGAGAATCTACCATGCAACTATCACCAAGAAATGGGTATTGCGAGGGCACAATAATGCCGTTTGTGTCTGAAAGTGTAATGGAGAAATTACAAATACTCGTATCAAAAAAAACTGTAAAATTATCAGTTCCGTTTTGCAGAGGTTTGCCAAAACCAGGAAGACTAACCGTGGTTAATCCTGTTGCTGAAAATGTGCCTGTGGCTTCAAAATAATAACCATTTATAGTATCTGTGTAAATGTTATAAGTTCCGGGCTTGTCAACTCTTACTTCAACCTGTAAATAATTACTATCAGTAAACCCGGAGTCTGCATAATAATTTCCAAAAATCTCTTTTGGCAAACAATTATCTGCTGAGTCTTGCAAAGAACCACTTGCAAGAGCACCTTCATAACTGTATTCCTTCTTGCAGGTAAGGAGCAATAATAAAAGCAATGCTGAAAAAAAGATGGAAGGGAGAATTTTTTTGTTGGCAATCATTCGCTTCAATTTCAATAAATATTATTAATTACAGGTATTCCTGCACCTGTTCAATTTAACAACACAATTTTATCAAAAAAATTTATACAAATGTTTGCCTCAAAAACTATTCTTACCAAACTTCAGCTCTCAAACTATCCGGCGTATACATTT
>JABDAV010000058.1 GCA_013289015.1 Bacteroidota bacterium
GCGACGATATTGAAATTTTTAAAGGCATCTTATCACCTGGATTTATTAATTGTCATTGCCATCTCGAATTAAGTCACATGAAAGGTTTAATTAATGAAGGTACCGGTTTAGTAGATTTTGTTTTGAAAGTTGTTACACAAAGATATTTTGCGGAAGAAGAAATCCTGGATGCTATTAATACTGCTGAAAATGAAATGCTGCAAAATGGAATTGTGGCTGTAGGCGATATATGCAACAATACACTCACTTTAGCACAAAAGAAACGGCAACGTTTAGCTTACTATAATTTTATAGAAGCCAGTGGCTGGCCCGAGGATGTTGCACAAATGCGGTTTGACAGATCATTCTCTTTTTATAAAGATTTTCAATACATTAATAGCAATACAGCACTCGTTCCGCATGCACCCTATTCTGTTTCAGAAAAGCTCTGGGAGTTATTGCAGCCTTTTTTTAAAAATAAAACCATCACTGTTCATAACCAGGAAACTGCTTTCGAAGATGAATTGTTTTTGCAGGCAAGTGGAGATTTTATGAGAATGTATCAATTAATGAAAATTAAGAACAGCAGTTTTAAAGCAAGTGGCAAAAGCAGTTTGCTAACCTATTTTCATAAATTAAAAAGCGCAGCCAATGTATTGCTGGTGCATAATACTTTTTCGAAAGAACAGGATATTCAATACGCAAAAGAAACAGCACAACAAAACAAACAGCAACTATGGTGGTGCCTTTGTCCGAATGCTAACTTATATATTGAAAATGCTTTGCCCGATATTAAATTATTTACAGTTAACAACTGTAATATGGTTATAGGCACAGACAGCCTTGCAAGTAATCACAGCCTGAACATTTTAGATGAAATAAAAACACTGCAAAAGAATTTTCCTCCCATCAGTATTCAACAATTATTACAATGGGCAACGTTAAACGGTGCGACTGCATTAAACATGCATGACGCATTGGGAAGTTTTAAAAAAGGCAAAAAACCAGGTGTTGTATTAATAGATAATATCAGGGATCACAAAATAACTGAGCAGTCAAAAGCAATAAGAATTTTATAACTCAATCCAGCACTTCCTGCAGCACAGGTAAGCTTTTTAATTGATGGTGATCAGTAAGATGAAATGAAATGTATTGAAGCAATACTTCTAAAATTTCGCGGCGCTCAGCCCTGCTAAGCTTTATATTTTCAAGATCATTATAAAATTGTATGTGCTGAATTTTTGAAATGGTCTCCGCAGTAAAACCGCTGACAAAGCCTGCTTGCATGGTAGTAACAAATGCGCCTTCTTTAAGATCGAGCGATGGCGTTTCTGCCGAATAAATGCCTTGCAGTTGAAAACCAAGCTCTGTAGCCAGGTGCAAAATAAAATATAAAGGAAGATTGGCAGCGATTGTATCTGAAGCTTTATCAACCTGCATTAAACTGCCTTCAAGCAAATAAAATAATTCAGGATTTGCTTCGGGTTGTTTAATGACATGCTGAAACAATTCAATCATAAACTGGGCAACAGCCGTGCGCACCACATCAAACAAAACTTTTTGATATAAATAATACCACCTGTATTCTTTAATAAACTGAAGATTTTTGAGCTGGTTATGATACACTTCCATTTCCAGGACAGCAGCCGGCTGAAAATACATTTGACCACCCTGTTTTTTTTGGGTTGACTGCCGTACCCCTTTCACGATATAGCTTTGAATCCCAAACAATTCTGTATATAGAGAAGTTATTACACTTGTTTCACCATAATTAATGGTTCGTAACACAATACCTTTTGTTTTATGCGTCATATAATTGAAAAACAGCTACAAATTTCGAGGGAAATAATTTGCCGCTTAATTTTAACATGTTGCTTTTTCAGTTTTATTAAAAATAATTGGGCAAATTCTTTTACTTTTGCCGTCCTTTCACAAGGAACAGTATGGTGACTGTTGCCGGGTTTGTTGGAAATTATTTGAATAGTACAAAATAAATTTTATGAAAAGAACATTTCAGCCACATAATCGCAGGCGTAAAAGCGTGCACGGATTTCGCCAACGCATGGAAACAGCTAATGGCCGTAAAGTTTTAGCAAGCCGCAGAGCAAAAGGCCGTGTAAAGCTTACTGTTTCAGACGAAAGAAAATTAAAATAATATCTGTAAATAATTGTAAAGGCTGATGGTTTTCATCAGCCTTTTTTTATGCCTGCATCAGTATAAAGAATAAAGGCTATGTCGTTTGAGCATTTTATTGGCAATCTTGCCAGGCACTTCTCCTTTATAGATCTTGCTTATTGATAAAGAAATATTCTGAAGTTATAATTTATTACCGTCAATAGTTTTAATTGCATTATACGAAATAAATAAATGCTAAGGCAATTACTCTTCAACACCTTTAAAGGTTAAATAAGTTACATATTTTTTGTGCTGTATATACCACCGCTTAATTACTCATCCTTCAGTATACAATACATCAACAATCTTTGAAGCTGTTTAAAAATGATTTTATGGATTTCGTATGGCATCAAAAATTGCCTTTGATGGTGATTTTAATTGCCATTTGAGGCAAAATCAGGCATGTTGCAACCTAAAATCTACAAGGGTGATTGAAAATTCTGTTTTCAGAGAGCTTCTTTATTTTTTTTATTTTCTGATTGCATTTTATAAAGAAGATCAGTAGTGTTCCGTAAACTTAAATTGCATAAATCCGGTTAGGCAAAAAAAAGAACTCATCAATTCTCAATATCTTGTGGAGAAGAAGCTGCAGCTGTTTTTTTTCTTATAATTCTTTCGTATTTAAAAGAAAGCAAAGTTGTAATGAGCAATACCGAAACCAGGCTTTTTTCGCGTTATAATAAACTAAAGTACTGTTTGCTGCTTATATTAACGCTGAAAACATTTGCTGGTTTTTCGCAAACAAAACACCTTGATAGTTTACGCACCAATATTTTGCTGACAAAAACTGATCATCAGAAATTAGAAGCAGTTTTTGCATTATGTGATGAAGCAAATTCTTTAAATCCCGATACGCTGTACAGATATTATACGCTGGCTAATATGATTGCTACACAGGAAAGAATAAGCGATGATATAATTCAATCAGAATTATATAAAGGAATATTTCTTTCGCGGAAAGGGCATTTTGATCTCGCTGAAAATTTAATTGATTCTTCTCTGCTTCTATTAAAAAATTCTGAAAACACAGAGCTTAAAAACCGGTTCCTTATTTTGAAATCAAATATGCTTATCAGGGCCGACCGGCAAAAAGAATCAATGAGCAACAGCCTGCAATTGTTGCACGTAGCTGAAGAAACAAAAGATATTAAAACACAGGTGCGTACAAAAATTCTAATTGGCTGGGCATATATGGAACTTGGGCAAAACCGCGATGCGCTTAACTGGTTTTTTAATGCCGAAAACCAACAAAGAAATTTGCCTCAAACCCAATGGCAGCCTTTTTTATATTCCGATATAGCTGCGGTTTATAATGAACTTAATAAAAATGATTCAGCAGTATTTTATATAAAAAAATCGTTGGACGAAGCGCTTCATAAAAATGATCTTTCTTACCTCGCAAACACTTATTTTATTTATGGCGGCATTTGTGCTGATCTACATCAAACAGCTAAAGCTGAAACGCTTCTAAAAAAAGGTTTACAGGTAAGAGAAATTATCGGCGATCCTTTTTACATCGTTTCAGACATGTATCAAATGGGTTTGTTTTATGCTGATAATAATGAAACAGACAAAGGCATTTTTGTATTGCAGGAAGGTATTTCAACAGCCTACCAAAACAGCTTGCTTGAAAAATTGCCCATTTTATATACTGCGCTGGCAAGAAATTATAAGCTTGCAGCCAACTATATTCAGTACAGTAAAACAGTAGATACACTTTTGCTGCTGAAGGATTCTTTATACAAAAAGAATTCTGCAGATGCGCTTGCAGAAATGCAAACAAAATACGAGGTTCAAAAAAAAGAAAATACCATCATTCAGCAACACTATGATCTGGCAAAGAAGAATTTATTCATTTATACTATTGCCGGATTATTAGCAATAACGCTTTTAAGTGGTTTTTTCTTTTTTCAGAACAGGAGAAAAAACCAGCGTTTAAAATTGCAGGCAATAGAAATGGAACAGAAGAAAAAATTGACACATGCCGTTATGAAAGCAGAAGAAGAAGAGCGTAAACGTATAGCAGAAGATTTGCATGACAGCGTTGCGCAAAAAATGGTAGTTGCCAAACTTAATCTTGAAGCGCTTGGAAACGGTTTGGAATTAGCAGATCAGAAAAAAGCAATTTTTAACAACATAAATGCGTTGTTAAAAGAATCAACTGCCGAAGTGAGAAGTTTAAGCCACAGCATGATGCCACATGCTTTTGAACATTATGGATTAACAAATTCAGTAAGGGATTTTCTGGATAAAATACATAAGAGAAATTTAAAAATAAATTTTAATGCAGAAGGAGATTTTTCCGGAATTAAAGAAAACAAGGCGTTATTGATATACCGTATCATGCAGGAATGCATCCAAAATACATTAAAGCATTCTGCCGCAACTAGGCTGGATATATCAATGATGTGCGTAGATAACGAAGCTGATATTGTTATGGAAGATAATGGTTGCGGGTTTAATACCGATGAAATTAATAGTGGAACGGGTTTAAAAAATATACAATCAAGAGTAAAATTCTTAAATGGTAAATCAGATATAAATAGTACACCCGGCAAGGGAACGGTTGTCGCTCTATACATACCTTTATAGAATGAATAATTTATAATAAATTTTTTCTAAGTGAGCGAGCCATTAATACATCTTGCAATTTTGGATGATCACCAGATAGTGATTGACGGCCTTAAATTATTACTGCAGGCCGATCCGGAATTAAGTATTGACGCAGAGGCAAACTCAGCGGAAGAGATGCTTGAACTGCTTAAAACAAAAAAAGTAGATGTTATCCTTACTGATATCACGATGCCACATGGCATGAATGGATACGAGTTTTCATTCAGGGTAAAACAGGAAATGCCGCAGATAAAAATACTGGCACTTTCCATGAGTGAAGAAGGAGGAATGATTACCAAAATGATTGAAGTGGCTAAAGTAGATGGTTATATTCCTAAATCGGCAGGCCAGCAGGAATTATTAACAGCTATAAAAGAAATTTCTTCAGGAAGAAAATATTTTTCTACTGATGCTTTGCAGCAATATGAAGTTTATAAACACATTAAAAATGAAAACCTGGGACTGAATCTTACGCCGAGAGAATTAGAAATTATTCAATGCATTATTAAGTATTACAGCAATAAGCAAATTGCTGATACGCTTTTTATAAGTGAACGTACTGTGGAAACCCATCGTAAAAATATCTACCGTAAAACCCAAACAAAAGGCGAAGCTTCATTAATAGAATTTGTAAAAGAGCACAACATACTATCTTAGATAAGCAACCATTCTTCTTAAACCCTTATATGTTGAACGATTTCTTGCCTGATAAATTTACCCAACGTTGGGTATTGACTTTCTCCTGATCATCATTATACTTTTGGTATGTAAAAAACTGCTGTATAAATTTTCTGATTGTGGTTAACAAATTTCATTTTTTATTCTTTCATCAAACATAAAAATCTGTAATCTATGCAACACAAAATTCTATTCTTCTATTTACTTTTCTTCATGCTGATTATCAGCAAAGCAAAAGCTAACGAAAGCGAACCAAACAACAACAGGGCTACTGCAAATACGCTCGCATTAAACGGCAGTAACAGCGGTGCCATTAACCCTGCAGGTGACCAGGACTGGTGGAAAGTTACCACCAACGGAGACGGGCAGTTAAGTATAACACTTACACCTATTTCCGGAAAATTTCTATGGGCTTATCTTTACGACAATGATGGCGTTACCTTGTTTACATCAAATGACAACAATTCAGCTTTTACTATCACAAAAGATGGCCTAGCCCCAGGAACCTATTATGTACAGGTTATTGGCTATTACCCAACTGATACAACCAGTTACAGTATTAGCAATAATCTTGTTAAGCCATTACAAACCAACGATGCAGAACCAGACAGTACACGGGCACTGGCATTAACCTTACCGCTTAATGGTTCAGCAACCGGGCATATTGATTATTACTATAACCATCACAGAGATTCTGCTGACTGGTATAAAGTAACCACAAATGCAGACGGCTTATTGAGGCTTACCTTAACATCCTACAACGGGCAATATGTTTGGGCTTATTTATATGATAATGATGGCGTAACACAACTCAATGCGAACTACACAAACGGAACCGTGGATATTTCGACTGACGGGTTAGCCGCAGGCACTTACTATGTGCGCATCAATACCTATTACAATGATGGTTTTGCTACATATAAACTCGCAGATAGCTTGTTTGTGCCATCAACGTCTAATGATGCAGAGCCCGACAGTACAAAAGCACAGGCATTAATACTGCCGTTGAATGGTTCAATGTCGGGGCACATTAATTATTATTATAACCATCACACAGATTCTGCAGATTGGTATAAGGTAACTACTAATGCAGATGGCTTATTGCGCCTGAGATTAACTTCTTTTAACGGGCAATATGTTTGGGCTTACTTATATGATCATGACGGCGTAACACAGCTTAATGCGCAGAACACAAACGGAACTGCAGATATTTCTACCGATGGGTTAGCCGCAGGCACGTATTATGTACGCATTAATACATATTATAACAATGGCTTTGCAACGTATAGCATCGCCGATAGTTTGTTTAAACCTGCCCAGGCAAATGATACAGAACCCGACAGCACAAGGGCACTGGCATTAACCTTACCGCTTAATGGTACTGTAACAGGGCATGCAGACTATTATTATAACAATCACAGAGATTCAGTTGACTGGTATAAAGTAACTACCAATGCAGACGGAATGATAAGATTGCAGGTCACATCTAATAACGGGCAATATATCTGGGCATATTTATATGACAATGATGGTGTAACGCAACTCAATGCTCAAAATACAAATGGAACGCTCAATATTTATACTGATGGATTAGCTACAGGTACTTACTATGTTCGCATCAATACCTATTATAATAATGGGTTTGCCCCGTATACTTTAAGCGACAGCTTATTTAAATATACTTTCACTGCAGATGCAGAACCCAATAAATATGCATCACAGGCGGCAACATTACCTGCAAATACTGCTACAACTGGACATGTAAACTTCTACTATAAAAACACGCGCGATTCTGTTGATTGGTGGAAAGTGAATTATACAGGAACAGGTGCATTAACCTTTACTGTGAATAGTGAGCCTACAAAGATTGATGGTTCGCTGCATTATTACTGGTTCCAGGTATATAAAGACACAACGGCTGCACCAATATTCAGCAACGATTACAATGCTTCATCTACAACTATTAATTTAAGCGCGCTTACAAAGGGATATTATTACATAAAATTCTTCTCTTACTATAGTAATGATTATCTCAGTTATTCCATTACACCAACATTTAAGCAAACAAGTGCGGGCATTGTAACGCTTTCTTATGATACTGCCTCAAGTTGCTCATCAATAAATACGATCACATATAAATTGAGTAAGAGCCACTCACCTTATACGGTGCAATTGTTCAGGTTTGGTGCGAAGTATAGTAGTGCTGTTACTAAAACTTCAACCATAAAATTTGATAGTTTACCTGAGGGCAAGTATAATGCAACAGTGTTCGGCGATGGCGCAACAGGAACAGCTTTTGGAAGGAGCGATACCATTACAATAATGCCTGCACCACCGGCTACTTCTACAACAACAATTAAGAGCACACAGGCAAAGTTAAACTGGACAGTAGTTACCTGCGCTGATTACGATTCAATTCAATACCGCGTTCATGGAACAACAACATGGAGCGCAGCACTATCCGCCAATACAGGAGCATTTACATTAAAGGGGCTTACTCCATCCACTACATACGATTGGCATGTTGCAGCAATTGATTCGTCAAATAAAATAGAAGCAATAAGCGCATTTACACCGGTTACAACTTTCACTACTACTGCAACAGGTTTTGACATTGCTTCAACCGGAGATGAGAGCGACCTGAGCGCCGGAAATTCAAAACTCAATAACACATTGATGATATCACCGAACCCGGCAAACAGTTATTTCATCATTCATTTCAATGCAACAACAAAAGACAAATTGATTGCAACCCTGTATGATGAAAATGCCAAACCTGTTTGGATTTCAGGTTCGTTAAATGCAGATGCATTAAATGGAAAACAGGTTATGGTAAGTCAATTTGGAAGCGGACTATATTATCTTAAGATAATTAATTCACAAGGAGCCGAAGTACAGTCAACCAAAGTTTCAATAACGAGATAAGTATAATATCAAAAAATAAAACCCGCTTTGATAAAGAGCGGGTTTTTTATTTGACATGATTGTAATCCTTGTTATTCATTTGAAGGCGCATCAATGTAAATATCTCTTATACTTTTGCCTTTTACATGTACAAATATTGCACGGCACACTTGTTGTCCGTTGGCATCAGCAATTTCGAAAGCAATACCATTGTTCACATCATCATATACTGTAAATTTTTTTGCATCATTTGCGCTTTGCGGAACTTTCTTTATGGCGGGAAAAACTTTTTGTATATCATCAAACGGTGAGTATACATGAATATTTTGTGAGGTTTTAAAGAAAGAAGATGTAGTCCGAATTTGTTGAACAGATTTATCACGCATGCTTGTATCCCTGTACGAAGTATAAACATTCAACTGTGTTTTATTGTTATGTTCATCCCGTTTTTTGCCATACCAGGTTAACCAGGCTTTACCCATGGCTGCATCACTAAGATCAGGTTTACCCAATAATGGTTCAAGTGAAGTATCATTCATGCTTATTTCAACCTTGCCTATATTTTCACCCGGAACAATTGTATTGTTTGAAGTTGAGTTGCTCATTGCTGAATCAATATGTGTTGAATCAGGATGAGCTTTAACAACAGCGTTGCCTGTTTTATTATTTGCAATATTCGTATCGTTCGTTACTGAAGTTTGTGTTGAAGTATTGTTATTGCAGGCAATCAGAGAAATTGTAGCTGCAATCAAAATATATATTTTCATGCACGATTTATAAGAAAATTTATACCACAAATTTTTTTATCGGGATCAATTAACCAAGCTTTTATTAATTCTTTTTATAATTGAAGGGCCTTCATAAATAAAGCCTGTCCAAACCTGTATCAAAGCCGCGCCGGCATTCAGTTTCAGTTTTGCATCTTCTCCCGTAAAAATGCCTCCGCTTGCAATAACAGGGATTTTACCGGAAGAATTGTTGATAAGATATTCCAGCACTTCATTTGATCTTTTGAATAAAGGTTTTCCGCTTAAACCACCGGAGCCTATTTTATCAATTTCTGTTTTTGATGTTATAAGATCATCACGGGTAATAGTTGTATTGGTTGCAACAATACCATCAAGTGCTGTTTCAAATGCAAGCGATACAATATCGTCTAACTGATGTTGGGTAAGATCAGGTGCTATCTTCAATAACAATGGCTTTTTATTCTTGTAACCATTATTTATTGTTTGCAGATGCGATAATATTTTTTTCAATGATTCTTTTTCCTGTAGTTCACGTAAACCAGGAGTATTAGGTGAACTTACATTCACTACAAAGTAATCAACACCATCAAACAATTCTTTAAAGCATATTTCATAATCTTTCCATGCATCTTCATTAGGAGTTACTTTGTTCCTGCCAATGTTACCACCAACTATAAAGCGGTGAGTGGTGGGTGGCGAGCGGTGAGTATTCCAATCTTCAAGCCGTTTACGAATTGCATGCACCCCATCATTATTAAACCCCATGCGGTTGATCAATGCTTTATCTTTTGGTAAGCGAAAAAGACGTGGTTGATCATTACCTGATTGTGGCTTTGGCGTTACTGTTCCTATCTCAACAAAACCAAAGCCCAGTACTTCAAGCTCTTTTAAATACAAAGCGTTTTTATCAAAGCCCGCCCCAAGCCCAACAGGATTCTTAAATTGTAAACCAAATATTTTTTTTTGTAGTGAAGGATGATCGTATTGAAACGTTTGTGCAATTATTTTTTTTGCGAAGGGAATATTGCAAGCTGTTTTTAAACTGTTCATTGAAAAATAGTGTACGCCTTCTGTAGGAAACTTAAAGAGAAGCTCTCGCAAAGCGGGATAAAGCATGCTGCGAAGATAAGATGAGCAAATGGTTCATGGCTTATGGTTCATGGGTTATAGTTCATAGATCATGGTTGCCAGATCGTAGTTTTAATAACTAGGAACGATGAACCATTACCTATGAACGCCATTCAACTTTTCTTTGTTTTCTTTCCGCTTATGTAAGCATTGCCTTTGATAAAAAAACGGTACGGCAACAATGCATCTTCAGCAGCATAATCAACACCAATGCGCGGCGTTGCAATAATGTTGTTCTTTGATATTTTGAATCCATCATCAGCAATAAAAAAGTTTTTACCCTTTAAATCAACACCTGTATGATGCGTATAAATACCCAACGCTTTTGAAACATTTCCCGGGCCGGTTGTTAACGTATTGTCGGGCTTCTTTTTATTTGTACGTTCAAGCATTGTATCGATGCCGGTGATCGGTTCTGCTGATCTTATCAACACTGCATGTGGTATGTTTTTTACATTGGTAACAATATTAAATAAATGGTGAATTCCATAACACAGGTACACATAAGCAGTTCCTCCGTCTGCATACATTACTCCAGTACGCTTTGTACGCCTGTTATTGTAAGCGTGCGAAGCTTTATCAATAATTCCATTATATGCTTCTGTTTCTGTGATGCGTGCGGCAGTCAAACGATCATCAAAGAAAGTGACAATGATCTTGCCCAATAACTCATTTGCAATTTTTACAACATCTTTGCGCTGATAAAAATTTTCATTTAATACTTTTAACGATGCTAAAAATTGCTTTTCTTTCGTTATAAGTCCCGGTATCGCCATCAATTAAAAAATTTGATCAATTAAAATTAGTACCTGTTGCTTAAAGAGATCATCATTGCCATACAGAGTTATTACAAAGCGCATTACTTTATCCGCAAACATAAACTGTGGAAATGGATAATTATTCCCGGTATTATTTATACTATTCTTTTTGTTGTATCACTTTATTTTTTTGGAATAACTGCAAACAGTTTTATCGAATGGCTTAGTTTAAAAACGGGTTTAAAAACATGGCTTAATAAAAGTGATACAGGCCTGCTTGGTTTTTTATTTACGTTCGCCGGTGTAATGCTCTGGATCATTCAAATGCTTTTTTATTTTTCACTCTTCAAATATATATGGCTGATAGTTGGTTCGCCTGTGTTTGCGTATTTAAGTGAGAAAACAGCAACCATAATTGAGGGCAGGGAATTTGCTTTCAACAACAAACAATTTCTGAAAGATATATTCAGAGGAATACGCATAGCCATTCGCAATTGTCTTTGGCAAACGGTGTACATGATCTCGATACTGATATTATCACTCATTCCTGTTGCAGGCTGGTTAACCCCGCCGCTTGCTTTACTGGTAGAATGTTATTATTATGGTTTCTCCATGCTTGATTACAGTTTGGAAAGAAAAAAAATATCTGCGGCTGAAAGCATTTATTTTATCAGCGAACACAAGGGCCTTGCTATCGGCAATGGCTTAATGTTTTATTTAATTCAACTTATACCAATTGCAGGCTGGATATTAGCGCCCGCCTATGCAGTTGTTGCCGCTACTTTAAGTTTACATGACGTAAATGATTTGCTTCCTGCCAAAGCTGAATAATATGCAAGCAAAAATTTTTCTTATACCAATTGTTTTGCATGAAGATGAGAATGCGCTGCAGGCAATTCCATCTTATATAATTGATGCTGTAAAATCGTGTTCTGTTTTTTATGCAGAGAATGAACGCACGGCAAGAAGATTTTTAAAAAAGATATGGAAGGAAATTAATATTGATGCATACACATGGCATACAATTCATAAAGCTGAAACTGAATCGCAGCAACAGTTTCAGGCCGATATGCTGCAAAATAAAACTATAGGCATTATGAGTGAAGCAGGTTGCCCGGGCATTGCTGATCCCGGTCAAATACTCATCAGGATTGCGCAGCAAAACAACGCTAAGGTTATTCCCCTGGTTGGCCCAAATTCCATCTTACTTGCTCTAATGGCAAGCGGAATGAATGGACAATGTTTTCAGTTTGTTGGTTACCTGCCCGTTGATGCGCAGGAAAGAAAAAAGAAACTTACCGAACTTGAAAATGAATCGCTCAAAAAAAATTGTACGCAAATATTTATTGAAACACCGTATCGCAATAATCAATTGTTGAATGATATTTTAAACACAGCAAAATCCGAAACGCAATTATGTATTGCCCTTGATATAACCGCTTCAACTGAATCCATTCAAACAAAAAAAATAAAAGACTGGAAGCAAGGCAAGCCTGATCTGCATAAACGGCCTGCAATATTTTTATTGTATGCAGCCAATAACTACTGAATATTTTTCAGCAGTAAAAACGGCGGCTGTTTTGTCCAGTCAATATTTGTTTTAAACATTGGTGGAGCAACAGAAAAATTTCCTAACATCAAATCAATTTTTCCGTCACCATCAAAATCTCCGGCATCCATTGTAAGCCATCTTCCGTTTTTCGTTGCAGGCAAACTATAAGGTTGAAATTTAAAGTCGCCTTCATTCTTTAAATAAACAAAACCTTCTTCCGGCCGATTGGCGTAATCAGCAAAAAAAGATATGGTTGCAATATCAAGATCACCATCACCATCAAAATCTTTTGCGATCGCTTTGTAGCAACCATTAACAGGATAAAAATATTTTTGTGAAAAATTATTTTTACCATCATTTAAAAAAATATACACGCCATGGTACGGCTTTAAAACCTGTGAATAATCAGCATTGTCGCCACATGTATAAAGAATATCCGGAAATCCGTCTTTATTAAAATCGTCCAGTTCAAAAGAAGATGAACCGTATGATGGCGGAAATTGCAATACTTCCTTTGTATCAAAATTGCCACTGCCTTTATTCGTAAACAAAAAAACGCCTTCATCGCCTTGCGCAAACAACGCCCAGATATCAGGTAATCCATCATGATTGTAATCGTTAACAAAGGTTTTTATCGGACCGGGCACAGGACGGATTATATGATATTCATATTGATTATTGCCTTTATTTTCCAGCCATGACAAAGCGCCTTTTAAATTACCAAACTCGCATATAAGAAAATCTTTTTTGCCATCTTTATTCAAATCAACTTCATTTATCTGAACAGGCCGCATCAGATTGCCAAACAAAGTATCTACTCTTGTTTTATCATTAAAGTAAACAGATTCTATAGAACCAAATTTTCCATTGTTAGGATTAAGAATGCCTGTGTTACAAAGTGTAAGTTTATCTGAATCTTCAATCAGATCGGTTACAGATCCATTTGTTTTTATTGAGTCAGTTAATTGCAGATCATGATTGAATACAAATATTTTTTTTGCAAACGCATCGCAGATCATCAGTTTGTTTCCAGCCTCGAAATGCACAAAAGAGATCGCCGGATTATCATACTGAAATGAAGGTTGCATTGGTTTAAATAATTTGTTGCTTATTTTAATCGGCGGATATTTTTTTTCCTGCTTCAATGAATCAGGAGAAATAGCTGCGTAATAATCTATAATGTTTTGCCATTGAACAAAAGAGATCACCTGCTGTGAGGGATAAAAATTTCTCCCAACATTCCTATCGTTAGCAAATGACGGATACTGGCTAAATCCATAAAAAAATATTCCAAGCCTTGGGCCCATTTCCGGCAACACGCCGCTATCCCAGCTTTTTGAATCAAGTAAGGATGGATCCGGCAGCTGATGACAAGCGCCACAATATTGAACAGCAAGTTTTTTTCCAGCCCTGATGCTTTCATCAGATACAGCCTGGTGCGTTTTATTTTTTGTGTACTCCTTGCATGAAGAAATTACAGTAATTATAATTGAAAAAAATATTAAACAGCTACGCTTCATTTTATTGGTTACTTCTTTTAGCAGGTTCAACAACTCCTTTAAATACCAGCAAATGACCTGATCTGTTTCGTGTATTAGTTATCACCTGTATAGTTTTGTAAGTATTCCCGGAGTGATACAAGCTTTTAAAAACACCTGTAACATAACCATATTTCCCAGGCATTATGGGATCTTTTGTAAAATCAGTTACCGTGCATCCGCAGGCAGGGCGGGTTTGCAGAATAAACAAAGGTGTTTTTCCAACATTATAAAATTTATATTTTAAAAGAACAGAATCTCCTTCATGTATTGTTCCAAAATCTATTACAGAATCTTTCCATTCTATTAATGTATAATGCGCTGTATCTATTTGCGCAGCTAATGCCGGGTCAATGCCCAAATTATTCGCATAGGGATTTTTATTATTGTTGCATGCTGCTGCACAAAACAAAATCAAAGCCACCTGTTTTTTGTACAACATACACTAAAAATTAATCGTGCGGCTTTCACCTTTATTATTAATTATTTGTACTGATTTTACAGAAGAGTTAATGTTTAAGAACCTCGCTGATTGAGAAAGGTATGACATACCATAATAAGATTCTTCTTTGCGCTTCTTCCCGTTTTTTAATTCAATGATGGCATTCTCATCGTCGGGTTTTACAGGTATGCTGCTGAAATGTTTTTTTAGTTTGAAAACACGTAACGGGCCGCGATTTTCAGATGCGGCAAACATACATCCATTTTTATTATTCCTGAATTGTGTTAATGATTTTCCATTGCCGGGAATATATATTCCACTTTTCATAATTGATAATGGAGTGAAAGTCTCTTTGCCATCGCCCTTAAGCATTAAACCATTTGCAGCATCATATCCTTCCAGCCATCTTTTTAATGTCGCAGATGGTTACCGAATGGGTATAACCTTCTGTTTGGATACCGGCCTGTTTTGAAACATCAACAAATACAGGATGATGCAAAGTGCTATCCCAATCATTTCTTAAAAGCCGCCCTGTGCTTGGGTTTCCGTCATTTCTTAATATCGGCCTGAACTGATCTGTAAATATGCTTTTTTAAATTTCATTGGTGCCGATATAAGCATCAAGGTCTCCATCATTATCGTAGTCAAAAAAAACAGTTTGTGTAGATTGTCCCGTATCTGCCAAACCATATTCTTTTGCCATTTCTTTAAAATGAGGAATGCCATCCTTATCAATTCCCTGGTTAACATATAAAAGATTAGCCCGCTGTTGCGGATCTTTCTTTAAGGCTTCTGAAACATAAATATCAAGCAAGCCATCGTTATTTATATCAATTACCGCCACCCCTTGACCATCTTCCTTCGCCTCCAACATTTGCTTTATCTGTAATATCTTCAAACTCAAAATTCCCTTTATTTAAGTATAACTTATTTGATACCATGTTGCCTGTAAAATAAATGTCCTGCAGTCCGTCATTATTAAAATCTCCTGTTCCAACACCACCACCATTGTACATATTTTCCACATCCAAAGGATTTATGGAATCATCCTCTGTTATCCGGTTATTAAAATTTATATGGGATTTTAACGAAGAAACCTTACTGAATAACATGCTGCCTTCATTACAGGATGAAAGTAATATGGCTGTAAAGAATAAACCAACTACATAAGATAGCTGAAGTTTTGAGATCAACATATGTCTGAGGTAAATAAATAAAAAGGCAGAGCTAAATTACTCTGCCTTTCTTTTGAAAAATTATAAATCAATTCAATTATTAATATCCCGGGTTTTGTTTTAAAGATGACACGCCGCTTACACTGCTTGCATCAATCTGAGGCTGCGGGATAGGATAATATTCGCTTTTGCCTTTTGTGAAATGCGCAGCCGGAGTAACCGGTGCTCCATAAAGTGCGCCATTGGGAGTTCCTAAAGGATCATAGAAAATATTCCTGATGGAAGCCTGGCTTGAAGTAGGATTAAAGCTGTGATTATAACCCGTTTCATGAGCTACGTAGGCATTTAATTCCTGATCTGCGATACCCCATCTTACAAGATCAAAGAAGCGATGACCTTCAGATGATGTTTCCAGTTTATTCTCAAAGTAAATAGCTTGTAACGCGTTAGCCTGGCTTGTAAATACAGGATATAGTCCAATTTTATAATTAGCAGCCGGGGTGCCTGAAGAGCCCAGTAAAGCATCCTGAACCCCGTATTGGTTTTTATTATATTGGTGAACCCATCCTGAGGGGTCAACATTTCTTTGCCTTACTTCGTTTACATAAGTAGTAGCTGTTACAAGATCATTTGTTTGCGCAGCACACTCGGCTGCCCATAACAGCACCTGTGCAAACCTGATATAAGCATAGTTATTAGCTGTTGCCTGGTTTGGTGCCCAGCCACCGTAAGCTTCTGCTAATTTACTTTGCTGGGCCCTACTTACTACTTGCTTAATAGGGATATAAGGGCCTGCGTTAGTCTGGTCTCTTATCCAGGACTGACCAGGAGGAAGACCCCAGTCTAAATAAGGAACTCCCCTCCTGCCTAATGACCAATCTATACGTGGATCTAAAGTTCCGGAATAAACCTGAAACGTATCCTTATTAGTAGGATGCTGGTTGCCATCCAGACTATAAGCCCACGTATCAATGCCTTCATCGGTTTTAATATCAAAATCATTAAAGTTGCTCAGCAATGGCAATCCTGTTGCTGGATCAGTTTTAAAGGAATTAGCAAGACTATAAGAAGGTTGATTAAATCCGCAACATGTTGTCGGGCCGCCATAAGGGAAATTCAATACATCGCCACCGTTACCGTTTTGGCCGCCGGCATTATCAAGTACAGATTCCTGTGCAGAGAAAACCGCTTCTGCATTATTTTTAAATGCAGCATTAAAGTTGTCTCCATAATGAGGTAATAATGCATACTTGTCTCCCTTGGAAGTTTTACCATTGGCAATTATATCTTTAAGCAAAGTATAGGCATCCGGAAACTTCTTTTCATACATATAGCATTTGGCAAGAAATGCTTTGGCTGCCCAGCTATTTGCCCTGCCAATCTCAGATTGTGTTTCAGGAAGGTGATCTGCTGCATATTGAAAGTCTGCTTCAATCATCGGCCAGGCATCAGTAGTGTTTGGCACTAAATAATTATTTTTGGCTACATCTATTGACTCATCAATAAATGGAATGTTATTCCACATTTTCTTTGCTTCGAGGTGATATACGCCTCTTAAAAATTGTGCTTCAGCTCTTATTTCAACAGTATCTGTCGCTTTAAGCGACCCATCTGTAACCAACGCCATTGTTTTTAAAACATCATTACATCTTTGAATAGAAGCATATACGATGATCCATTTATCGTTTAAATATAAACTAGAGGCGTCCGCATCGTATGCCTGTACCGGTAAAAAATAAGCACCCTGATCTTGCTGAAATGAACCTTTGTGGTCATCACCGCCCGGAACGCTACTGAAAATCCAGTCGTCAGCCGATCCTTCCCATACACCCCCGGAACCACTGGGAGAAGTAAGACCCGGAACACCGGTTGTGCCTGCAGCACCAACGCCGTCAAGCAAAGAGTATGCGCCAATTAATAAACCTTCTACGCCGGCCTTATTAGCCAGGCTTAGTTGGGTAACCGGTCCAACCAAAGGTTTATCTAAAAAACTTTTATTACAGGCAATAACAGTAATTATTGCAAGCACTGAGAAAAATGCAATTATTACTTTATAGTTTATAGTCTTCATATATTATTTTCTTTAAGCATTATTAAAAGTTTAAACTTACCCCTATCAGATATGATTTTTGATTGTTGGGATAGTTACCATAATCGATTCCGAAAGAAGCATTAGCTGCATAACCAGGATTGGCTCCGTTAGACGAACCGGCTGATTGCAATTCAGGATCCAGGCCGGTATAGCTGGTAATGGTAAACAAGTTCAAAGCCTGTATATACATCGTCATGCCATTCACACCAATATGTTTGAGTAAATTGGGTTTAAAATCATACGCCAGTTTTACATACCGGCATTTAAAGAAAGATCCATTTTCTACGAAGTAGGAACTTGATGCATTAGCCGTACTCTGATTTTCATTTGTTTCAAGTATAGGAACCTTAGCATTTGGATTACTCGGCGACCAGGAATTATACAATGCGTCCTTACTTTTTGTTACAGGAAATGTTCCATAAAAATCTGTCCAGTATCTAACTTCATTATAATCATCATTACCCTGAGAACCATAAAAGAAGGCGCTTAAACTCCAGTTTTTATACGTTACACTTAAATTTAATCCATATGTAAAATCAGGATTTGGATTGCCAATAACAGTACGGTCATTTGCATTTATAGTGTCATTTCCGTCTATATCTGCAAATTTGAACCGTCCCGGAGCAGCATCAGGCTGAACAGGAGCTCCTTTAACCTGGTTGCTATCCTGGAATATACCAACCACTTTATAACCAAAGAAGGCTCCTACGGGTTCTCCAGGCATATTTCTAACCAATTGGCCCTGCCTGGATGCACCAACATCAAAATAGCCAGGGTTTGGAACCGCCAACACTTTGTTACTATAATGAGTGAAATTAAGACCGATATCAAATTTCCAGTCTTTAGTGATTGTTCCATGATAGACAGCGTTGAGCTCTAATCCTTTATTTTGAATATTAGCACCATTTACAACCGGGTAAGTGGCAAACCCAACTCCTGCAGCAGGAAAGCTGTATTGAAAAAGTAATCCGTCAACAGTCTTATCAAAATATTCAGCTGTAAAATCTAACTTATTCTTAAATAAGGTAGCGTCCAGGCCAATATTTGTAATTTTATCTTCTTCCCAGCTTGTACCGGAATTGCCTACCTGGGTTTGCAGATAACCAGGCACTGAAGAGGTACTGGTACCGTTGATGTCATAAAAAGAACTTTGTGTGCTTTGACCATATGCATTAACAGGATTAGCAGGATTAACGTTCAAAACTGAACCTAATTTACCCCAACTGCCTCTTAATTTCAGGTCGTTAATAAAGTCAATACTCTTCATGAAATCATACTGAGAAATTCTCCATCCTACTGATACAGAAGGGAAATTACCATAACGCACATCCGGGGCAAGTACAGATGCGCCATCTCTTCTAAAAGTAGCGCCGATTAAATATGTATTATTAAAAGAGTAATCCAGTCTTGCAAAAATTGAATACAGGGCAGTGGACACCACAGGGCCACCGGCATAAGTACCATAAGTTTGGTTAACGATCTGCGAGGTACCATTATTAAGTGTCCAGAAATTAGGATCATTAGCCAGGGTAGGGCTATAATTATTTCTTGCACCTTGCACGCCTCTTGCATAGGTATTTTTAGCTTCCGACCCTATGAGAACTTTTAAAGAATGTTTTTGTGCAAAGACATTACTGTATGACAAGGTATTGGTCCAGAGCCACGTACTGCTGTATTGAGATCCTTCCGTAAAGCTGTTTGCCAGGTTATGGTTTTCAAATGATTCGTAGGGAGTAAAACCAAAATTGTAATAGTACTGGTTATCAACAGTGCCACCGAAACTGGTACGCGCTGTAAAATGCTTGAACAGGTCAACCTCTGCGAATACATTACCAAGTATATCCCATGTGTTTCTTTTGTTTGTTCCTAACCTGTCTTGTCCTGCTACGGGATTACCCGCATTTCCAAGACCCGGGCCATCATAAGCGCCTGCATAATTACCGGCAATATCATATACCGGTAAAATCGGCAAGGCGCCATACACTCCTGCAATGATACTATTTTCCCAAAGGTTAGGCACCTGTGGATTGTCTTTATAAAATATATAAGCATTTTCTCCAATCCTTATTATATTTTTTACGGTTGTCATGGTATTTATCCTGACAGAATATCTCTTTAAATAGGTGTTTACTACAGTTCCCTGCTGATCCAGGTAATTTAGTGAAAACAGGTATGAGCTTTTATCAGTTGCCCCACTTGCGGAGATGGTATGGCTTTGTTGTAAAGCCGGCTTGAATACTTCGTGAAACCAGTCTGTGCCGGTTTTATTTGTTTTCGCTATAAAATAATCTGCTGCATGTGAAGGATCGAAATAGTATTTTGATGGATCAACCGCAGGATCTCCTGCGTTTCCGGTACCTCTAACACCTGTAACCTGGTCACTATATAAATAGTCAGGAATAGCATAGCTATCGCCATAAAGATCAGTTCCATCACCCACTTTCTGAGCCAATTGCATCATTTCCGGAGCATTAAGCAAGTGTAAAGGGTTACCGCTCAGAGGCTCCTGTACACCAACATACCCATCATAATTAACTGCAGTTCTACCCGCCCTTCCTCTCTTGGTTGTTACAACAATTACCCCGTTAGAGCCCTGCACACCATATATAGCAGCCGATCCGGCGTCTTTCAACACCTGTATGGATTCTATATCATTGGGATTAATGTCATGAAGGCTTGCCTGCACACCATCAATAATGTACAAGGGATCATTATTTCCAAAAGAAGTAATGCCTCGTATATTGATCTGGGAACCAGCGCCGGGTTGTCCGGAAGTTATTACCTGTACGCCGGCAGCCTGCCCTTGTAACATTTGATCGGGATTACCACTTGGAATGGCCTTTAAATTTTTTACATCAACTACAGCTACTGCACCGGTAATATCCTTCTTTTTTTGTGCAGTATACCCTGTAACAACAATTTCATCTAATGAAGAAGTGGTTTCTGCCAGCTTGATGTCTGCCACGCTTCCTGTAACCTGGGATTCGATAGTAGTAAAACCAACTGAAGAAACAATAAGTGTTGTTTTATCCGCGGGTAAATTAATCATGAAAGAACCATCTGCATTGGATACTGTTGCAACGTTGGTTCCTTTAACAGTTATTGTTGCAAAGCCAATGGGTGAACCATCTTTTGCATTGGTGATTTTACCTGCAACTGATTTTTGAGCAATCGCAGAGAAACTTAAAAAAAAGAATAACAAAAATGTTGTGCATATGCGTGCACATGTGCAATCGAGTTGTCGTCTCATAAGAAATGTTAAGAGGTGATGAATAAATAGTAACCAAATAGGACAACTAAAATTAACAATTCATTGCAGCTTATCCAAAAAAAGTAAAAAAAATTTAATGTGTAAATGGTACATATTCTGCATTATGTATTTTTTACACATTTCTAAAATGAAATAATTTATCTTTTCCTTATATTTCAGAATAATTGTCTGTAGTTTCCGATTCATGAAAACATGCGGCATTTTATCTTTTGCCTGACAATAGAAAGGGTTGGCGCCCGGATCCGGTTAACTATACCAGGGCCTTTGCTCAA
Source organism: Bacteroidota bacterium (assembly GCA_013289015.1). Lineage (GTDB taxonomy): Bacteria > Bacteroidota > Bacteroidia > Chitinophagales > Chitinophagaceae > Parafilimonas. Next base: position 21,328 of record JABDAV010000058.1, read on the forward strand.
AAATCACTAAAGAACCATCAGCATTTCTTCTTATAAAGGATAAGTGCCATTAAACCCATTATCATTTCCCCGGTTCTGTCGTATGTTGAAACTTAAGTGCAAAATGTGTACTCTTCACATTTTAGCAAAGAAGAAAAACCATAGAATTGCTTCAAAAAGTATTTAAGACCCTGCTATTCATATCAAGTGATCATTTCAATTTTATTGATGCAGATAATCTTTCATCGGCGGAATTGCTTCCGATCGATATTGAATAATCGCCGTTGTATAATTTCCATGCATTCGTTGCATCATTCCATTTTTTTAATTCTGACAAAGCAACAGAGAAGGATGCAATTCCTTCTTCATTCATCTTTAATGAAAGCTTTTTAAATGCTTTCAACTCTTTAAGCGGCATATCATTTTGTTGCGGATAATGTATGTAAACCTGCGCAACTTCGTCACCATCATAATTACCGGTGTTCTTTATTTTTATACTGAATAAAATGCTGTCTTTTGTTACAACAGGCTTATTCATCCATGCATAATCAAATTTTGTATAACTCATCCCAAAACCAAAAGGATATTCAACAGCGCCATTAAAATAGCGATAGGTTCTGCCTTTCATTGCATAATTATTATACGGCGGCAATTCATCAACCGAAGTATAAAACGTAACCGGCAAATGACCGGATGGTGAAACTTTCCCCAATAAAATATCTGCCAAAGCATTGCCGCCCTCTTCACCCGGGTACCATGCAAGGATAATTGCATCTGCATACGGTTCAACTTCTTTTACATCTACAGCGCTTCCTGCATTTACAACAAGTATGACCGGATTCTTTGTGCCTT
>JABDAV010000059.1 GCA_013289015.1 Bacteroidota bacterium
CGCCAAAAATGCAAATAAAAAATCATTTTTCAAAGTATGGATTATCATCTTTATGATGATCAGGCCGGTATATATAAATATTTTTTCTTATTTCAAATTAAATGTTATTTGAGAAACATCAGAAAACTATGCCAGTTTTTTGTAGTGATGATCTTCGGTATTGCGCAGGTATATTTTAGATACTTCGAATTAAACATAAGTGCATGAGAATCTCCTAGCACCAAAATATTTTTTCTTTTCAACATTCAGGAATTTTAATTAAAGAATAATCTTTTAATTACGGCTTCGCCGCTCTCACTTACAATAAGTAAGCGCAGATTGATATTGCATACGTAGAAAGCAACAAAAAGATTCGTTAGAAGCAATTCTATTACTCCCGGGCACGTAAATAAATAAAGGCAAGCTAAGATCGTTTGTATTTAAGTATCACACTATCAAATACTAAAATATAAAAATCATTAGTATTTCTTAGGTCAAGGATTTTGATAGGTTTCAGCAAAAAAAAGGATTATGGAACAATTTTCAAAGAAAACGGTATGCTAATTACAAATAGATCCGTTATTAAATTATTAATCCGATGATTAAAATAAAATATTCAGATGTAACAACTGAATGTTCCAGGATAAGATTGAAGCAGCTTTATATACACGAAAATTATTGTAGAATAACCGTTATAATGAATCCAAACCGGTATATTTATACCATCATAACCAGCCGGTCGGTCTTTTGCTTTTAACGGATCAATTTCTTACACGCTACAGCTATCATTGTTTTTGCAAAAGCGATCCCAGAGGGAAACCACGCAGTAAATAGGGGGTAAGTAGGGAGCAGAGTGGGGGCTGACAGGGAGTAGAGTGGGAGGAGCCCTGCTAAAATTTAGGCATGAGGCTTCTGCCGATTCCTTCCATACCGGGCCAGGGAACCATAGCAATAATTATTACCAGCGCAACTATATATAACAATATGCAGCGGCGATGCCTTTTACCATCAGGAATCTGCTTTCTGAATATGCCTCTTGCTATAGTTATCAGAGCAATGGCTATTATCATACTAACAGTGTGCTCGACTGCAAAAAAACGTTCTGTGCCATTTTGCATCACTTCCGACGCACCGTTATTTATAAAGCTTTTCAAGCCGTATGCGCCGGCAAACCATTCGAATAAGCCAATCAATAGCTGTGTATGTGCAGCGATCATCAGCCATAAACCGAGCTTTTTATCAATTGTTGCAAAAGGTTTTTGAATGGCAGCAAAATGCCTTATAATATTTATAACTAATAATATTATTATTAACCAGCGCAATAAATTGTGTACTCCGAGAATAAAAGTGTTCATGATTTGAGTATTTAATTTGTTTGTTTTCCTATTTCCCAATGCATTCCAAAAGGGTCTTCGATCCTTCCCACTATCCAGCCATGATTTTCTGTAAGCTGATTTATCATTTTACTACCTGCTTCTATTGCCTTATTAAAAATATCTTCTACATCTTCAACAATAAGAATCATCCTGATATTATTGGCCTGAAGCGATATATTTTCATCAGCATTTGAACCGCTGCTGAGCCAAAACGCTGCACCATTTACCGAAAGCTGTACTATTGATCCTTCCCGTGAATCAAGCCTGTATGTTTCCTGTGCATCAAATGCGGCCATATAAAATGTTACAGCATGTTCAACATGGTAAACAGTTAACCACGGTTGTATGCTAACGCTTGTCATATTTACCTTTAAAACAAAACTAAATAAGAATGAATAATGTACAATGATTAATAAACAATGAACAACAAATAATGATAAATATCTGGATGCATTTCAATACTATTCACTGTTTATTATTCAGGCGTAAAATCAGGGGCCCAGTTTGCCTGGCCAAGATGCGTTATCTGTTTCTGATCACTTCCGTCAGCATTGGCAATAAACACTTCCATTTGTGTAGGCGCTACCAAACCTTTGCTTAAAAGATCTTTATAGTCTGCAATTTCTTCCGGTGTTTTTGGCCTGCTTGCACGCCATACGATTTTCTTTCCATCAGGACTAAACCATGCCCCACCGTCATAACCTAATTCATGCGTTATCTGGGTAACTTTTTCTGTTCGCAGATCCATGATATACAGATCCAGATCGCCATTGCGTACAGAAGTAAAGATCATTTTCTTTCCGTCGGGTGATAATGTTCCTTCAGCATCATAACCTTTTGTGTTAGTAAGCTGCCTGGTTATTTTGCCCGAAGTATCCGCTAAAAAAATATCATAACTATCGTAGATCGGCCAGAGATAACGGTTGTTATATTTTGAACGGTCCGGAACCGGCGGGCAGCTATCACCTCCTAAATAAGTGGATGCATAAATAACCTGTTTGCCACCCGGAAGAAAATAACCGCATGTTGTTCTGCCTTTGCCGCTGCTCAATTGTCTGAACTGAAATGTTTTACCGTTTTGCGGTATCATTCCTATAAACATGCGGTCACACATAATGCCTTCTTTTTCATTTTTACGTTGAAAGATCAGCTGCTTATCATCAAAACTCCAATAAGCTTCGGCATTGTCACCATTAAAAGTTAACTTGTTGAATATTCTTAAAATGTTTTTCGTCAGGATAAATTAAAGTATCGCCTGTTTGGGCTTTTATGTTTTTTAAAAGCAATAATAATAGTAAGCTGCAAGCTGAATTTTTCAATATTTTACCGGGTGACATGCATATTCAAATTTTAAACAGCGCGAATATAAAGTCAATTGGTCTGTGCATTTTAATTTTTAAGTATAACAGGAAAATCCCTCATCGGTATGTTTAGCTTATTTCTTCGATATAACTTCGATCTATTGAATCGAAGAAATATCGTAGAAATAACGGTTATATTACAAATTAATATGCCTTAAGGTTGGATTTGATCTCTCAGCGGCATTCAGGCCCGTAAATGATCTTTTACAAAGATCAATACTATTCCTGTCCGGTTTCCAAGCCACTTTTTTCAAGTGTATAGCAGCAGGCATCTCCAAAAAGGTTTAAAGTAACAGGCAGCGCTCTGCACAGGTTTCACCAGCTCATGTGTTAGAAACATAGGTTTTCGCATAGAATCTGTGTGGTCCTGTACGTGCGGGATATGCACTATTTTCTCATGTGGTTCAAATCAGATCACTCCGATAATAGAGTAGCGACAATTTTAAATGCACCCTCAAATAATGAAACTTTAAACCTTAAACTTTTAAACATTATTTTTGCCGCGCTAAAAATTTTCTATGCGACAAATTGCATTTCGTGAAGCTTTGCGTGAAGCTATGAATGAGGAGATGAGAAGAGACAATCGTATCTTTTTAATGGGTGAGGAAGTAGCTGAATATAACGGCGCCTATAAAGTAAGCCAGGGTATGCTGGCAGAGTTTGGGCCAAAACGTATCATTGATACACCTATTTCCGAATTGGGTTTTTCCGGTATTGGTGTTGGTGCTGCACAAAATGGTTTGCGCCCTATTATTGAATTCATGACCTGGAATTTTGCTGTGCTTGCACTTGACCAAATATTGAATACAGCTTCTAAAATGCTGGCAATGAGCGGCGGCCAGCTTGGTTGCCCCATAGTATTTCGCGGGCCTGGCGGCAGCGCCGGCCAGTTAGGCGCACAACACTCAACCGCATTTGAAAATATGTATGCAAACATCCCGGGCTTGAAAGTAGTTTCTGTTTCCAACGGCTACGATGCAAAGGGCTTATTAAAGCAAGCTATCCGTTACGAAGAAGACCCGGTGATGTTCATGGAAAGCGAAGTGATGTATGGCGATAAAAGCGAAGTGCCTGAAGAAGAATATTATATCGAACTCGGCAAGGCTGATGTAAAAAAACAGGGCACCGATGTAACCATCGTTTCATTTAATAAAATGATGAAAGTGGCTTTGGGCGCTGCTGCTGAATTGGAAAAAGAAAATGTAAACGCTGAAGTAATTGACCTGCGCACCATACGCCCGCTGGATTGGATGACAGTTTTGGAAAGCGTAAAGAAAACAAACCGCCTGGTGATCGTTGCTGAAGAATGGCCCATGTGCGGTGTTGCTTCTGAATTAGGTTACCGCATACAAAAAGAAGGTTTCGATTATTTGGACGCACCGGTGCTTCGCCTTACAAGCGCTGATGCACCCATGCACTACGCACCTAACCTCGTTGCAGAATATCTTCCTGACATTCCACGAACTGTAAAGCTGGTGAAGGATGTGATGTATATGAAGAAATAAAGCCCCAACCCCTAAAGGGGAGTGAAGAATTTATCCCGATGTTTGTGTTTTAAAACATCGGGATTTTTATTTTTTATGATACCAGCTATAGTTTTTTATGGCTTCATGGTTGTGTCACTCACTTGTGCTGCATATTTTCATGTCAGCTTCGGTTTCAAATTCGTATCAACAAAACGATTGATTAAACCGCTGTTGCTGCTCACTGTTCACAGTTTACTGTTCACATCACTTAAAGCACAAACAGATTCAACCAAAAAATTTGCAGACACATCTATCCTTGAACCCGTTACTGTAACAGCATTTGGTGGCGCTGCTAACTGGAAAGATGTACCTGCTGCCATTGCACTCATCAATAAAAATTCACTGCAGCGTTTCGATAATAAAACTTTGGTTCCTGTTTTAAATACGGTTGCCGGTGTAAGAATGGAAGAAAGAAGCCCCGGCAGTTATCGTTTATCTATACGCGGCAGTTTATTGCGTTCTCCTTTTGGGATCAGGGATGTAAAAATTTATTGGAATGATATTCCGCTAACGGATGCCGGAGGTAACACTTATCTGAATCTTATTGACATCAGCCAGCTTTCATCTATTGAAATTGTAAAAGGCCCTGCAAGCAGTATGTATGGAGTCAATACCGGCGGTGCTGTTTTATTAAAAAGTGATCTATACCCCAGCCCTAAAGGGGGTAATAACGTCAGCGCAAATATTGAAACAGGTTCTTATAGTTTATTGAATGAACAAATCAATTATGATCATCAGTCAAAAAATATTTCTTTCAGCTTACAGCAAAGCCATTATCAGAACGATGGTTACCGCCAGCAAAGTGCAATGCGCAAAGATGCATTACAGGGAAATTTAAACTGGAACATTAATACTAAAGAACAATTATCTGCATTGTTATTCTATACAAATCTTCGTTATGAAACACCCGGCGGTATTACCAAACAGCAAATGGATTCTTTACCAACTTTGGCGCGACAGCCTACAGCAACTTTGCCCGGCGCTGTTGAGCAACAGGCAGGCGTATACAACAAAACCGGTTTTGCAGGTTTGAGTTTGCATTCAGCTTTTAGTAGTACGTGGAGCAATACAACAACTGCAACGATCAATCATACAGATTTTGAAAATCCTTTTATTACAAATTATGAACATCGTGATGAGTTAAACTATGGAGCCCGGACAGTTTTTGAAATGAATACTTCAAGGTTGCAATGGCTTACCGGAGCGGAGTGGCAACAGAATATTTCTCATATAACTGATAAGGACAATAACGGTGGCATGCCCGGCGGCCTGCAATTCGAGGATGATGTACACGTGATGCAATATTTTTTATTTACACAACTCAACATGACCTTTAAAAAATTTACTGTGCAGGTTGGTGTAAGCGCCAATCAACAACTGCTGAAATATAACCGTGTTTCAGATTCGGTTTATAATTACTGGCAGCACCAGAATACAAATATCTTAGTTGCACCAAGATTGAGCCTGCTGTATAAGATTGAAAAAAATGTTTCATTATATGCCATTCTTTCAAAAGGTTTTTCTCCACCAACATTGGCAGAAGTGCGGCCTTCAACCAACCAGTTTTATGACCTTCAGCCTGAATATGGCTGGAACATTGAAGGAGGCTTCAAAGGGAATATTTTTAAAAGCCGTTTGCAATTTGATGCTTCTGTTTATTCATTCAATTTAAAAAATGCCATCGTGCAGCAGCAAGACAGCACCGGTGCAGGTTATTTTATTAATGCAGGGGGCACAAAACAAAATGGTGTCGAGATTTGGTTGCAGACCTATATCATCAGCAGCAATGATCATTTTATAAAAAGTCTTGCTTTATCAAACAGCTTTGCATATCAGCCATATAAATTCAATAATTATATCTCAGGAACCAAAGATTATTCAGGTAATCATTTAACGGGAGTTCCGGAATATGTTAATGTTACTATGGTGGATGTGTATACTAAACCAGGAATTTATTTTATTTCGAATTTTAATTTTACTTCTTCCATTCCGCTTACAGATGCCAATGATGTTTATGCGGATAGTTATACATTGCTGCAGGTTAAACTTGGTTTTAAAAAGCAATTGAATAAAACAGTTCTTGATTTTTATTTTGGTATTGATAATCTATTGAATGAAAATTATAGTTTAGGAAATGATTTGAATGCGATTGGCGGCCGTTATTACAATCCTGCGCCAAAAAGAAATTATTTCGGTGGAATAAGGCTTGAATTCTGATTATTGATTTTTACATGCTCATTAATAGCGTAATAATTATAGCGCCAATAACCGCTATTAAACCACTGTCAAAATGATTGTCAGATGTCCATTTGTCTTTAGTTTTTACAATAGTGCCGTTATATTCATTATCAAGATAAATATCAAATGCAGGCGTTTCGTTGCTTTGTTTTGCGTACGCAGGTACTGCTTCCCCGTAATAATGCCTGTTTTGGTAGTCGAAATTTAATTTAATACTTTCCGTAGTATTCATAAGTATTCATTTTTGTTATTGAACAAATGAATGCAGAAAAGTTTATGCCAATCTATGATTTTAATATTTTTTTAAATATTTTAATTAAGACTGGGGTCGTTAAAGGTATCACCCTGAGTTAGATCGCCGGTTGTAAATCCCTTCTTAAACCAATACATTCTTTGTTGTGAAGTGCCATGTGTAAATGAGTCGGGTACAACATTGCCTTGTGTTTCTTTCTGAAGCCGGTCATCACCCACAGCACTGGCCGCGCTTAATGCCTCCTCTATATCTCCCGAGTCAAGTATGTTTTTCATTTTTTGATCATAATGCGCCCAAATGCCCGCAAGAAAATCAGCCTGTAATTCAACCTTCACACTTGTTTTATTGAATTCTTTATCACCTAACTGCGAACGCAGGTGGTCGACCTTATCGGATATGCCCAACAGGTTTTGAACATGATGGCCTACTTCATGTGCCAGCACATACGCCATAGCAAAATCTCCGCCCTCTGCGCCGAAGCGGGAGGTTAACTCATCGAAGAAGGATAGATCGATGTATACTTTTTGGTCAGCAGGGCAATAAAAAGGTCCGGTGGCTGAATTGGCAAAGCCGCATCCTGCCTGTGTTTGGCCGGTGAACAAAACCAGTTTAGGATCAACATAGTGTTTGTGCATGCCGGTAAAAAGAGAGTCCCATACATCTTCCGTATCAGCAAGTATAACAGCTATCTCGCTTCTTAATGTATCATTCGGGTCGCTGGCCTTGCTGCTTTGCGCGTATTGATCTGGCGGATTTTGATCTATAACCTGGCTGGGATCGCCTCCCAGGAAGTAAATGATTACAGCAATTATCAATCCGCCGATTCCGCCTATGGCATAATGTCCGCCGGTTAATCCGCGGCGGTCTTCAACGTTATCGCTTTCGCGGCGACCTCTCCATTCCATAATTTTTTTTGTAATGTTCTATCAAATTAACTACCAAAAAATATAAACTGTTAGTTGGCTTAAAATTTAGTTGCATGACAGATTGTGCATGGGGTTTTGAAAGTTGCACTCATTAAGTGAACCGGCATGTTTATTTTGCCTGTATCGTTTCGTTATTTAGTTGCATACCTGTATATTTGCGCAAAATTTCGGGGCCATATATGACCTTAAAATGCGTAAAATCTTTACTGGTAGCGGGTTTCAGCTTTTTCTGCTTGCTTTTTTCCATTTCTATTTTTGCCCAGGATCAAACGCCTGAAACAGAACAGAATGCCAGGAACGAAGAGAAAAAAGGCTTTGATGCTAATGATGTAATTTTCGGTCACGTTTTAGATGCGCATGAATTTCATTTCTTTTCTTTTAAAGGCAGTGATGGTACAGAACATGAAGCTTCTGTTCCGTTGCCGGTTATTCTTTATTCTTCCGAAAGAGGCTTAACAGCATTTATGTTCTCAAAGTTTGATCATGGCGAAAACATATATGATGGGTATAAGCTAATTACTTCCAAAACAATAGAAGACGAACATCTTTCTTCTGATAAATATAATAACGGGCAAATTGTTGCCGTAGATAGTAATGGCCGGATTGATAACAGTGTTAAAGTATATGATTTTTCTCTGACCCGCAATGTTGTACAAATGATCATTGCATTGGCGCTTTTGGTTTGGGTAATGGTTTCAATCGCCAACAAGTATAAAAAAGGTCTGGGTGTTACATCTGCGCCAAAGGGCAGCCAAGGCTTAATTGAACCTGTTATTATTTTTGTAACAGATGAATTGGCAAAGCCTTGCCTCGGTGAAAAGAAATACAAAAAATACCTTCCTTATTTACTAACTGTTTTCTTTTTCATTCTCATTAATAACCTGGTTGGTTTAATTCCAGGTACGGCAAATGTTACAGGTAATATTGCTTTCACTTTAGTGCTTGCAGTTATTTCTTTTATAGTGATAATGTTCAGCACCAACTCGCATTATTGGATGCATATTATCTGGCCTCCGGGAGTACCTTTTGGTGTAAAACTTATTCTTATACCGGTTGAAATATTAGGCATAATTATTAAGCCTATCGCATTAATGATTCGTCTTTTTGCAAACATGATAGCAGGTCATATTTTGATAATATGCCTTGTATCACTGATCTTTATTTTCGCTGGTTTAAGCGCAGCAGCAGGTTGGGGTGCAAGTCCTTTATCAATTGCATTTACTATATTTATTTATTTTATCGAATTGCTTGTCGCCTTTTTACAGGCTTACATATTTACAAACCTCACAGCGGTTTTTATAGGCCAGGCATTTGAAGGAGGGCATGATGATGCTGAACATCATGAAGATGCTGTAATCGTTTAATTTTTTTAATCAATATAAACTACAACTATGGATTTAATGAATGTTATTCTTCTGGATGCTACTGCAAATGCGGGCGGTGCTATCGGTGCAGGTTTAGCTGCAATTGGTGCAGGCATCGGCATTGGTCAAATTGGTAAAGGTGCTGTTGAATCAATCGCACGCCAGCCCGAAGCTTCAAACGATATCCGTGCTAACATGATCCTTACCGCTGCGTTGGTAGAAGGTGTTGCACTGTTCGGTGTTATCGTTGGCTTCTTAGCTATGATCCTGAAATAAATATTCCACTGCATTCTATTTTCATATAATGCAGTTTTATAAACAATATGCAATGCTTGATTGTTTGATTAAGCTGTTTCATATTTCAAACTGAATTTATGCAATTACTTCAACCGGCTTTAGGATTGATTGTATGGACGCTGCTTGCGTTTCTGGTTGTATTCTATCTTCTTAAAAAATTTGCGTGGCCCGCTATCATTAATGGTTTAAGTGAACGCGAGAAAACCATTGCTGATGCACTGTCATCTGCTGAAAAAATAAAAGCAGAAATGACACTGATGAAAAGCGAGAATGAAGCTCTGCTTGTCCAGGCACGTGAGGAAAGAGCCAGCATGCTTAAAGATGCGAAGAACACTTCAGATAAAATGATAGCTGAAGCAAAAGAAAGAGCAAAGACAGAATACGATAAAATTCTGGCTGACGCACAGAGTGCTATTAATCAGCAAAAAAATGCAGTGCTCACTGATCTTAAAAACCAGGTTGGTGCATTGGTGATAGAAGTTGCAGAAAAAGTTTTACGCCAGGAACTGAATGATAAAACAAAGCAGGAAAATTATATCAGGCAATTGTCTGAAGAAGTAAAATTGAATTAAAGCCCCTACCCTAAAGGGAGTCTTGAAATTCATAATTTAAAATTTTAATTAAATGCTTTCATTAGGGAAGAAAGCAAAGCCCCTTTAGGGGTTTGGGGTATGCCTAATCCGCGTTTAGCCGCACGATATGCAAAAAGTTTAATTGATCTTTCTATTGAAAGAGACCAATTGGAAACTGTGTTCAAAGACATGCAGTTTCTGAAACAGGTTTGCACCGGCAATCGTGATTTTGTTAACCTGTTGCAAAGCCCGGTTGTACCTGCCGGTAAAAAGCAGGCTATCATTGATGCGATCGCAAAAAGCAGGATATCACAATTGACAGACGCGTTTATAAAGCTGTTGATATCAAAAGGCCGTGAAGAAGATATGCCTGAAATTATTACTGCATTTGTCGAACAATACAATACAATAAAGGGCATTCATAGAGTGAAGCTTACTACAGCAACGGAAATAAGTGATGAGCTTAAAAATGCAATTATCACCAAGGTGAAAAAAGAAGCGAACCTGGAAAACATTGAGCTTGAATCTGAAGTTGATGATGCGTTGATCGGCGGATTTGTTTTAGAGTTCAATAATAACCTGGTTGATGCATCTGTACTGCGTCATCTGAAAGATGTATCAAAGCAGTTTAAAGAACGAAATGTATTTGTTCAGAACATAAGATAGGTGCAGCCCCAGCCCTAAAGGGAGGGATAAAGGTCATTCTTAATAAACAAGCTTTTTGTTTGAATAATGGAAATAAATTTTATAATTATAAACTAAACTCCCCTTTAGGGGATGGGGGTATATTATGGTTGATATAAAACCTGATGAAATATCAGCGATACTAAGGCAACAATTAAGCAATTTTAATGCTGCCGCTGACCTTGAAGAAGTGGGTACTGTATTACAGGTGGGCGATGGCATTGCACGCATTTACGGTTTGAATAATGTGAGCAGCGGCGAGCTTGTTGAATTTGAGAACGGCGTAAAGGCAATTGCACTTAACCTTGAAGAAGATAATGTAGGTGTGGTACTGATGGGCGAATCCGGCAACATTAGTGAAGGCGCGAAAGTAAAGCGCACCGGTAAGATCGCTTCAATTAAAGTTGGTGAAGGGTTGGTTGGCCGTGTAATAAACACTTTGGGTGAACCTATTGATGGCAAGGGGCCTGTTACAGGCGAACTGTTTGAAATGCCTTTAGAACGTAAAGCGCCTGGTGTTATTTATCGCGAACCGGTTAAAGAACCTTTGCAAACTGGTATCAAAGCCATCGATGCGATGATACCTATTGGACGCGGGCAGCGTGAGTTGGTAATTGGTGACAGGCAGACAGGTAAATCAGCCATTTGTATTGATACCATTATCAATCAAAAAGAATTTTACGATGCTGGCAAAACTGTTTATTGTATATATGTTGCTATCGGCCAGAAAGCATCAACTATTGCCGGTGTAATGAAAATACTGGAAGACAATGGCGCTTTAGCATATACAACCATTGTTGCAGCTTCTGCAAGCGATCCTGCTCCGCAACAGTTCTATGCTCCGTTTGCCGGCGCAGCTATCGGTGAATTTTTCCGTGATACAGGAAGGCCGGCTTTGATCATTTATGATGATCTTTCAAAACAGGCAGTTGCCTATCGCGAAGTATCATTGTTATTAAGAAGACCTCCGGGCCGTGAAGCATATCCCGGTGATGTGTTCTACCTGCATAGCCGTTTGTTGGAGCGTGCTGCAAAAATTATCACGAATGATAAAGTAGCAAGCGAAATGAATGATCTGCCTGATAACATAAAACATCTTGTAAAAGGCGGAGGCTCATTAACAGCATTACCGATCATTGAAACACAGGCAGGCGACGTATCAGCATACATTCCAACCAATGTAATTTCTATTACAGACGGACAGATATTTTTAGAAGGAAATCTATTCAATTCAGGTATTCGCCCTGCCATTAATGTGGGTATTTCTGTAAGCCGTGTGGGTGGTAATGCGCAGATCAAATCAATGAAAAAAGTTGCCGGTACTTTAAAGCTTGACCAGGCACAGTATCGTGAACTGGAAGCTTTCTCAAAATTTGGTGGCGACCTTGATGCTGCTACAAAACTGGTTATTGATAAAGGCGCACGTAATGTAGAAATATTAAAGCAACCGCAGTACTCACCATTCGCTGTTGAAAAACAGGTTGCTATTATTTACCTGGGAACACAAGGTTTATTACAAGGTGTTGCAGTAAAAAATGTAAAAGCATTTCAGGAACATTTCTTAATGGAAATGGATAACAAATTGCCGAATGTATTGGCTGAATTTAAGAAAGGTAATTTGCCTGATGATGGAATAAAGCAAATGGTTGAACTGGCTAAAGGTATTATGCCACAGTACAAGTAAGTTTTAAGTCATAAGTTATAAGTAAGCAGCTCTGAGATTTCAGGGCTGTTTTTGTTAATGTCTATATATTCGCCAATTTTTTTGCCATTCCGGGCTTTATACTTATTTTACATACCACAATATCCTGTTTGTAAATAACTGTATAAAACAGTACATTCCTTTCCATTCTGCTTCACTTTCATAGAAACCTTATAGTAACATTATAGTAACCTTACAGTAACCTTATAGTAACCTTATAGAGATATTACTCCTTACCAAACCCCTGTCAGCTCCCTGTCAACTCCATAGTAAAAGGCACTCAGGTGTATATCAGGTGTATAGCCAGGCCAATACTATCATGCTAAATAACGTGAATTGGGGATAAGCCTGGAGTGTCTTAATATAAATAAGCCTCTGATTACATCAGAGGCTGAATATCAGGATCAATTAATTGAACCCTGTGTGGTTCAATGTCTTTTACACATTTATTCTCTCGTAATTCTTACGGGGCTATTCAAATTTAATCCTTTTAGGATTACTTCATGCTTAAACCAAACTCACATTATTTTAATTTTTCCTGCAAGAATTTTAGCGCAAGTTAATTTGCAAGATTCTTTATGGAACTTAATAATAATTACTTTTCTATTGAATGAAGTTCTAATGGAATAAATTTTTCTGAAATTGGCGAAGTAAGAGTAATGACAACTCTTCCCAAATACAACAATATGGTTTTGAAGATTTCAACTTTATTAGTGATCAAAATTATTATAGAATTAAACAAGTGGATAAGGATGGCAAGTTTTCCTGTTCAAGAATTGTAAATGTAGAATTTGCAATCCCGTTAAGCATTTCTCCAAATCCTGCAACAAATGTTCTTACAATAAAAGGTCCTGGAAATGATAATTCTGTATTGCGTATTGTAGATGCTAATGGCAAAATTGTAAACAGTATTCAAGCTTCAAATGATATTTTAAATTAGACCATTCAGGATATTGCAGCAGGCAGTTATTTTCTTGTAGTATCACAAAACAATAAAATCGTTACCTCTCTTAAGTTTATTAAACAATAAAATTGAATTTTCTTTTATAATAATTAGAAGAATTACAGCCCTGAAATTTCAGGGCTGTTTTGTTTTAAGATGTTTGATAGTTTAAACATATATTATCTTGCATATCCTTTATGGCAAAATCAAAAAGCATAAAAATGAACAGGCCTGTGATTCTTGTAACGAACGATGACGGTGTTACTGCTCCGGGTATTAAAGCATTAACTGAGGCTGTAAAAGATCTTGGAAAAGTAATTGTTGTTGCACCTGATAAACCACAAAGCGGAATGGGACACGCAATTACCATTGGCCATCCGTTACGAATGAATGCAGTTGAAAATTTTGGTGATATAGAAGCCTATCAATGCAGCGGTACTCCGGTAGATTGTGTTAAGCTTGCAGTAGATAAAGTATTGCATCGCAAACCTGATATTTGTTTAAGCGGTATTAACCATGGCGCTAATCATTCTATCAATGTTATTTACTCAGGCACCATGAGTGCTGCTTTGGAAGCTTCCATTGAAAGTATTCCCAGTATTGGTTTTTCTTTGCTTGATTATAGCATTGAAGCAGATTTCACCGGAGCTGTTTATTACGCAAACCTCATAGTAAAGCAATTGCTTGGCAAAAAAATAGATAAGCATCTTTGTTTAAATGTAAATATACCTGCTGCGCCAAAGGAGGTTTTAAAAGGATTAAAAATCTGCAGGCAGGCTTATGCAAAATATGAGGAAAGATTTGATGAACGCCATGATCCTTCAGGTAAAAAATATTATTGGCTGACCGGCGAATTTCAGAATTTTGATAAAGGGAAAGATACTGATGTGTGGGCATTAGAGAATAATTATATAAGTGTAGTGCCCGTACAATTTGATTTGACTAACTATGAATTAAAAACCAAATTGCAGAAAGCTTTAACCCATAAGTCTTGAAAAGAAATTCTCTTTTATTTGGATTTATCATCGGGCTTATCGCGCCGGTTTTCGGAATGCTTGCATATTATTTCTGGAAGTTTTATCCTACCTATTCTATTGCGGATTTTATTCATGCGCTGCTTTCACAGAAAGCCGTTCTTTCTGCGCTTTCAACATTCGCACTTTTTGCAAATGTTGTGTTGCTTACCATTTATCTTAACACACGCAGAGATGAAACAGCGAAAGGCATTTTTGCCGTTTCATGTATCTATGCGATCGCAGCTATAGTAATTAAGCTTTTCATTTAGTGTAATGAAAAATGTTACGCATCATTTCCCCAACGAAAACTATTCAAATCAAGACCGGCAATGTCAATGATGCGGTGTACCACTGTTAAGGCGGCGTCTTCAATTGTTTTTGGCTGACTATAGAAAGACGGTGTTGCAGGACAAATAACCGCTCCGGCCAGCGTAAGTGTTTCCATGTTTTTAATATGTATAAGATTATAGGGAGTTTCTCTTACAACAAGGATCAATTTGCGCCTTTCTTTAAGTATTACATCAGCAGCGCGTGTAATAAGATCATCACTCACTCCTGATGCCATTCGCCCAAGTGTACCCATGCTGCAGGGAACAACTATCATGATATTATATTGAGCAGAGCCCGATGCGAATGGAGCATTGAAATCAAATTTGTCAAAATAACTTGCTGCATATTCTGCATATTGTTTATTACCCAGTTCTGTTTCCCATATTTTTTTTGCATTATTACTTATTACGATCGCCAGTTGCAGGTATTGATTTTTAAGTTCCATTAATTTGTCAAGCAAAAGCTTTGCGTACAAAGAACCGCTGGCTCCGGTTATTGCTATCGCTATTTTATTTTTCATGTATTAATCTAACAAATTTAAGTTGGCGCGGTTGCGTTTTAAAATAAAAGCCTGATTGAAAAATCGACAGATGAAGCTATTGATACAAAAAATAAAAAAATAAAATTGCCAAAACTTGGTGCTTTAAAGAATTTAACTAATTTACAACCCCATTTAAGAGCGGAATCTATTGATTGCTTATAAAAATGTGTTGTCAAAAATTTTAAAGTATAAATTGAAAACAAAAGTTTAAAAATTTAAAAATCAATTTTGTTATGGCTGAAACAAAACCGACTGCTCCCGGAGCAGCAAAAAGTATCTCTTCAGTGCAACCTAAAAAATCACGTAACTCCATTTCATGGCTTGCACCGCTAACATGTATCATTCTCGGATACATTATATGGCGATTCGCAATTGGTAATGCTGGTAATTTTACGACTCCGGATCCATCGGGTGGCTTTTGGCCAGATCATCAAGGCCCCAAAACGGCTTTATCGCGTATGTATCTTGGAGGTATCATTGTGCCTATCCTGATAGGATGTTTTCTAACAGTACTAACATTTGTAATAGAAAGATTTCTTACAGTAACCAAAGCAACCGGTACGGGAAACATCGCAGAATTCATTCGCACCGTACAGTACAATCTTGCTAATAAAGACATTGATAAGGCTATCGCTGCCTGTGATAAGCAAAAAGGCGCTGTTGGCAATGTAATGAAAGCCGGTTTGCGCAAATACAGGGAAATGATCAGCAACAACGAGCTTTCTACCGAACAAAAAGTTTTAAATATTCAAAAAGAAGTAGAAGAAGCTACAGCACTTGAATTGCCTATGCTTGAAAAGAATCTTGTATTTCTTTCTACTATTGCTTCTGTTGCAACATTGCTTGGTTTGTTAGGGACGGTAATAGGTATGATACGTTCATTTGCTTCACTTGCTGAAACAGGCGGCAGTGATGCATCATCACATCTTTCTCAAGGTATTTCTGAAGCTTTATATAACACAGCGCTTGGTATTGGTACTTCAGCTGTTTCAATCATTATGTATAATGTGTTTACTACAAAAATCGATGCGATTACTTATGGCATTGATGAATCAGGATTTACTTTAACACAAAGCTTTGCCTCAAATTATAAGTAAGATGTAAAAATTTTATGGAATTTTTATTCAAAGGCATCTTATAAATAATAAACTAAATTCTAAACAATGGCAAGACCTAAAATTGCGAGGAAGAGTACGATAGTTGACATGACGGCAATGTGTGATGTTGCTTTCCTATTGCTTTCCTTCTTCATTTTAACTACAAAGCCAAAGCCATCGGAAGCAGTACCTATTCAAACGCCAAAATCTGTTGCCAACAAATTTGTACCCGATAAAGGAGTGCTTATGATTTCTCTGAATGCTCAAGGTAATGTCTACCTTTCAACAGCCGATAATAGTGATGATAGGGATAAGAAAAAAGCTATGCTTCAGGATATAAATCAAAGAAACAATCTTGGGTTAACTGATGCTGAAATTGCTGCTCTTGTAAAGCAGCCTTTTATTGGTGTTCCCTTTGCACAATTAAAACAACAGGCGCATCTTACTAATGATCAGATTACCGCAAAGAATCTTCCTAATGGAATTCCTGCACAGGATACCACTAATAATCAAATGATCGAGTGGGTTCGTGCTGCTGTAGCAGCGTATTCTGGCTCGCATATGGATTTGATTCTTAAAGGGGATAATGTTGCTAAGTATCCGGTATTTAAAAACATACTTACAGCGTTCAAAAAAAATGATCAGTTTAAGTTTCAAATGGTAACGAATCAGGCAAATGTTCCTCAAGGCACAGATTTGTATAAAGAAAATATGAATGCTAACAAATCTTCGAAAATGTAGTTTTTAAAATTAAAATTCCGAGTTATGGCAGAAATGGATACTTCGGGCGGCGGTCATAAAAAAGGTCCCGGCGTCAAAAAAGGTAAAAAGCTTTCTACAAGGGTTGATTTAACCCCAATGGTAGATCTGGGATTTCTGTTGATTACATTTTTTGTATTTACAACTACGATAAGTCAGCCAACAGCTATGCGTTTGGCTTTACCTGATGATAAAGTAAAACCTGAAGATCAAAATAAAATTAAACAGTCCGGTGCACTTACTATTCTTCTTGGAAAAGACAATAATGTTTTTTACTATGAAGGAGAATTGGCTCCTGATGCATCCAATTTTAAATCTTCAAACTTCAAAGATATCAGGGATGAGATTATCCGGAAGAAACAAGCGGCAGATACAAATTTTGTTGTGGTAATTAAGCCTAATGATGAAAGTACTTACAAAAATTTCATCGATATTCTTGATGAAATGAGTATTAATGTAGTTAAGCGTTATGCTGTTGTAGATATTGCAGATGTAGAAGATCAGCTTATAAGAAGAACAGAAGGTGAAGCGCCCAAGCAGTAGTTTATGGAATCATGAATGATATGCATCTAAGAATTAAATCTTAATCGTAAATGGAAGCGAATAAAATAATGAATGCCGATATTCTTGATATCCTTTTTGAAGGAAGGAATAAAGAATATGGCGCATATGATTTGCGTAAAACATATAACAGGCGAATGGTCAGGTCGCTGATCGCTATGCTTGGCATATGCCTCTTAATTTTTGTTGGCTCTGTGATAGCAAAGAAAATCAGCGATAGCAAGCCAAAACAAATGGAAGTTAAAGATGTGGTGCTGGAAGACATTAAAGAGCCGGATAAGAAAAATGAACCACCACCACCTCCTCCTCCTCCAAAAGAACCACCTAAGGTTGAGGTTACAAAATTTACTCCTCCTAAAATTGTAAAGGATGAGGAAGTAAAACCTGAGGAAAAGCCGCCTGAGCAGGAAAAGCTGGATGACACTAAAATTGGCGCCTTTAACCAGGAAGGTGAAAAATCTGATGTGGTTGATGCACCAAAGGATGAAGGTACAGGAAAGGTGGAAGCTCCTAAAGTACAGGAACAGGATTACGACAAAGAGTTTACCAGTGTACAGGTTGAGGCTAAATTTCCGGGCGACTGGGGTAAGTATCTGGAGCGTAATTTAAATGCACAAACACCTGCGGATAATGGTGCACCGGCAGGCAGATATGTAGTAACCGTTTCTTTTCTCGTATCAAAAGATGGTAGTATTTCTGAGGTGCAGGCTTTAAATGATCCTGGCTATGGTTGCGCTGACGAAGCAGTTCGCGTGATCAAAAAAGGCCCCAAATGGGTAGCTGCAATACAGAATGGAAGAAATGTAATCTATCGACAAAAACAAAACATAGTTTTCCAGGTTACCGAACAATAATTCTTGTATCAACTTTATAAAACAAAAAGGCCGGAAATTCCGGTCTTTTTTATTGATTTTATTCATAGAATTAATTTAGCTGAGGATCTATTGGATAATGAATAAGCTGTTCATATTTGCCTCCGACTTGTTTAAGGGCTTCTTTCCATACAGAAGAAACATCTTGTGAAAAAACCAATGAAGGATTGCCATAGGTGGTAATCCAGGTATTTTCATCATATTCCTGTGTTAGCTGCCCTTCTCCCCATCCGCTGTAACCAAGAAATAAACGTATATCATCCGCTAATAGTTTATTCTCATGCAGTAAACTAACTACTTCATCAAATTCTCCTCCCCAATAAATTTCATCTGTAATTTTTTCACCTCCCGTTATCAATCCTGGTTTTCGATGCAAAAAATGAATGGTATTTTGTTGAACAGGTCCTCCGTAAAAAACAGGAAAATCGCATCCTTCAAGTTCAGTCATCAAGTCGCCGATTACATGATCCAGTTTTCTGTTGATAACAAAGCCAAAGCTGGCTTCATCTTTATGTTCGCATAAAAAAATTACCGTTCGCAAAAAATTAGGATCTTTTAAAAAAGGATCAGCAATAAGTATTGTACCAGTCTGAATTTTTTCCATCCTTAAAAATACAAATAGAAACAGAAAAAAAAAGTAGTGGTAATAATTTTATGGCAGTTAAAGTGCTGGTAAAGATATTTCAATTAATTTCAGGACGCATTTACAGCAAATATCTTTGTTTGTAATGAAGAAGGTTTTTCCAATAATAATCGTACTTATTTCACTTTCTCTTGTTGGCATTATTATCATCCAGGTAAACTGGTTCAAGAACCAGCTTGTAATTCAGCAGGAACGCTTTATTGATAAAGTTGATAAAGCCGGGCTGGACGTTGCAGAGGATCTGAGTAAACATGTAATGACCGGGGGTGGATTAAAGCTCGGCAAGCGCCAGGGCTTACAGGTATTCCCCGATGACCTTTCCTTCAGCATATCCCGTTCTCCTACAATTTCCGATCGCTATACCACTGCAGAGATACAGGACAAACTTACAAAAGCATTTACTAAACAAGGGCTACAGAGCCTTAGATTTGAATTTGCTATCACTTCAAATTCAGATGACTTTATGCTTGAAATGCAGAGCGAACATTTTGATACAGAATCTGCAGACACATTGCATTTTAGAAGAAGAGTAATTCCTATTATACCTGATGAGGCTACTGGCATGGAAGGTTTATTGGCAAATGAAAATCTCTTTATAATTATTCCTGATTTCAAAACACAGGTTTGGCAATCACTTACCTGGATGGTTGTTTTCTCTGCTTTATTTACGCTTATTATTATTGCTGCATTTTATACAACAGTAAGAACAATGCTGAATCAAAAAAAGACGAGTGAAATAAAAAGCGATTTCATTAATAACATGACGCATGAATTTAAAACACCGCTGGCAACAATATCACTCGCTGTTGATGCTTTAAAAAATGAAAAAGTAATTAATGATAAAAGCAAATGGCAGTATTTCAACAACATCATCAAAGATGAAAATAAAAGAATGAATAAACATGTTGAAACTATTCTCCAGGCTGCCTTGATGGAAAAACAGGAATTCAGGTTAAATCTTATACCAACACATATTCATCAATTGCTCCCGAGAATCGTTGAAAATTACCAATTACAGTTGCAGGAAAAGAAAGCTAAAGTTGAAATGCTGTTGAATGCTGCTGATGATGTAGTGCCTATTGATGAAGTTCATTTCACTAATGTACTTTCTAATCTTATAGACAATGCGATAAAATATTCAAGCGATAATCTCGTAATAAAACTAACAACACATAAAACCGCAAAACATTTTATTATACAGGTGCAGGACAATGGCATTGGCATGAGCAAAGAAACTGTCAAGCGCATATTCGAAAAATTCTATCGCGCTCATACGGGTAACATTCATAATGTAAAAGGGTTTGGCTTAGGAATGAGCTATGTAAAAAGCGTAATGGATGCACATAAGGGCAAAATAAAAGTTGACAGCATTTTGGGCAAAGGCAGCAGTTTTACCATACAGATTCCTGTTAATACAGATGAAAGCTGATCGGATAAAAAATCAATTTAACGCACTGGCTTCTTTTTCTGTCTTGATTTTATCTTCCAGTTTTATTTTATTCCAGCCACCGGTTACATTGTATAAATTGTGAATGCCTTGTTGTTTAAAAATAGAGGCAGCTATCACACTTCTATAGCCGCTTCCGCAATGTATATACAGATTTTGATCCTCTTCAATATTTGCCATACTTGCAGGATCTATAAGGGTATTTAAAGGAATATTGATTGCATTTTCTACGTGCCCGTCAGCAAATTCAGTTTCTCTCCTCACATCTATTACTACCAGCCTGTCATCGTGAGGAATATCCATTGCAAGCTCATCAGCTTCTATGTTAATGATCAGGTCAATTGGTTCGCCGGCTTTTTTCCAGCTTTCAAAACCACCTTCAAGATAGCCTGTAAATTTGCTGAAGCCAACCCGGGTTAATCTTACAATACTTTCTTTTTCAGTGCCGGATTCAGCTATAATTAAAATGGGTTTATCAAATGATAAAAGACTTCCTGCCCATTCAGCAAACCTGCCATCAAGCCCAATAGAAATTGAATGGGGAATAAAGCCTTCAATAAATATGGATGAATTGCGTGTATCTAATAAAATTATATCGTCACTATTCATTAAATCGTTAACCTGTTTAACTGATAAGGGATGTAACCCTTTTTCCAAAAGTTTTTCAAGGCTTTCGTATCCCTGTTTATTAATGAGCGCATTTACAGAAAAATATTGAGGCGGTTCAGTTAAACCGTTGGTAACAGCATTGATAAATTCTTCTTTGCTTTTTACTTTTAGTGCATAATTTGATTCCTTCTCATTGCCAATAGTACTTGAAGTTTGTGGCCCGATATTTTTTCCGCAACTGCTTCCTGCGCCATGCGCAGGATAAACAATAACCTCATCTGCAAGTAGTATAATTTTATTCTGCAAGCTATCATACATAATTCCTGCCAGGTCATTTACCGTAAGAGACTCGCCTTTCTGCGCAAGGTCTGGTCTTCCTACA
Source organism: Bacteroidota bacterium (assembly GCA_013289015.1). Classification (GTDB taxonomy): domain Bacteria; phylum Bacteroidota; class Bacteroidia; order Chitinophagales; family Chitinophagaceae; genus Parafilimonas. The sequence continues at coordinate 21,479 of JABDAV010000059.1, forward strand.
TCGCCTATAAATAAAGTATCACCGGTAAATATGGCATAGTCTTTTTGATCTTCATCTTTCAGCAGATAACAACTGCTTTCAAGTGTATGCCCCGGCGTATGTAAAACCTGTATGCTTACTTTACCAAGTTGAAATGTTTCATTGTCTTTTGCTATGTAAACATCGAATGAAGTTTCTGTACCAGGACCATAGATAATAGGCGCACCGGTAATTTTAGCTAGATCAATATGTCCGCTAACAAAATCTGCATGAAAATGCGTTTCAAAAATGTATTTGATAATCGTGTTTCTTTCTTTTGCAAGCGCTATATATTGGTCAATATCTCTAAGCGGATCAACTATGGCAGCTTCACCATCACTTTCAATATAATATGCAGCCTCACTTAGGCAACCTGTGTATAATTGCTCTATATACATAGAAAGAGTTTTCGCAAAATTACGATGGTATTATAAATGCAGGCTGCTATTTAACTAACCAGTTGTTCAACGAAGCTGTTGATCTCCTGAATGCGGGAATAATTCAAAGAGTAGAATATAAATTTTCCTTCCCTTTTAGTTATCACGATGTTTGCTCTTCTCAGGATAGCTAAATGTTGAGATACAACTGATTGCTCCAGGCGCAAACTAACATATATCTCAGTAACCGTTATTTTTTGATGT
>JABDAV010000060.1 GCA_013289015.1 Bacteroidota bacterium
AATATGGGAATTAAAGGGGAAGCCAGGTATGTATTTAATTCATTGATCAAAAGTATTTTTAGTATATGGGGTTTGCGTGTAGAACCCCTCATACCGATCAGAATCGATACTTAAACAATTAAGGATAAAACCGCAAAAAAAGCTGGAATCCGCATTGTTGCTCTGGATTTCTATCCTGCAATCTTATCTTGCATTCCGCACTTCAAAGTTAACTATTTATATGGTTTCGTCGTAAACTCCTCTGGATGACGGGCTTCTTTACATCCTAGTAAGGCAATGCGAAATGCCAATTCATTGCTTTAGATAAACCTTCGAGCATAATTTCACCCCGTATACTATTCCCTTTAGTATTAACTCTAGGACTTAACACTACGATTCCTGCTTTTCCTGGAACCACAGCAATAGTATATCCAGATACACCACTTTTAGCAGGCATCCCTGTTTTAACCATATGAGTACCCGTTTCATCATATAACCCACAAGTTGCCATAATTGCCAAAGTAATTTTACACGTTTCAGTAGAAAGAATTCGTTCACCACTGTCTGGGACTATCCCTCCATTGGCTAACAAAGCAGGCAAGAAAAGCATTTGCTCTAACATTGCTTCATAGGAACAGAGTGCAAAATACAAATCCAATGTTTCAGAAACATCAGTTCCAAGATTATGTCTGCTTTCCAATAAATATGCGAGTGAGCGATTGCGACTTCCGGTTCGCTTTTCAGAAGCAAAAACTGAAGGATTAATACTAAGACGTTGATTAAACAATTTTTGTACCCAATGTTCAAGCCATCTGAATTGTTGCTCACCTTTACCCGGAATATGTGAACATAAAGTGATTGCTCCCGCATTCAGCATAGGATTTGATGGTTTAGGACCAAATTGTTCCAGGCGAGTAATTGAAGCAAAATCATCGCCAGAAGGTTCTACCTTAACCCATTCAAACAATTGTTCGTTACCAAATTCTTCAAGTAATCCAATCAAAGGAATCATCTTCGCTGTACTTTGCAGGGTTATCGGATGAAGGGGGTAATTACTATAAGAAAGAGAGCTCTCACCTAATGGCTGTACAGCGATCGCTGTCAAATCTTGATTAACATTCTCTAATTCCGGAATATAATTAGCGGTCTTACCCTCTTGATTTAACTCAGCGGTATGAACTAACTCTTCTAACAAATTGATTGTAAGCTGTTTTGGTGACATAGAACCCTTCGATTGAAAAATCGCCCATTATGATAAATTTAGCACATCAAAACAATTTTTTTTTAATGAAACTATCCCAGTTAACATGAGTTTCAAAGATTATTTTTGCTAAAACGCAAATTAATAGCAAATTGTAGATATGATGCACTTAATTTACTGAGGAAAGCAAGTCCATACAGCGATTCCTGCAAAGAAAATCCAGTGCCTCGTCGACATTGAATTTTAGGGTTAGCATCTAGGGGCTGTGTGAGCAGAAATTTGTATAAATTATTGTATATTTAGCCTATTTTTCCTATAATCCTCTTGCTTTTTTGTCAAAAATAGGTAAGAATGCTCAAAAATACACCATGCGGTGTATTTTTATTTTCTTCGAAATGAAATTAGTATTTGCTGTAAACTATTTTACTTGGTTTATTAAGTAAAGAATAGTTTTAAAATGTTGGAGATGAATATAACATTACTTCATCATGTTTAACCTGGAGCGTATCCCTAACAATGTGAGAAATAAACAGCTCGTGAATAATAGTAATTCAAAAGAAACTAAGCCCATTAAAGAAAGTGGTTACAGCCGAAGATTAAAAGACCGACATGTTCAACTAATTGCCCTTGGTGGAATTATTGGCTCAGGTTATTTCTTAGGTACTGGTGAAGTAATTAATCTTGTAGGACCAGCTGTTTTCCTAGCCTATATACTTGGCGGTCTAATTATTTTTTTAACGATGCTGTGTATGGGCGAACTCGCTGTAGCAATCCCCATTTCAGGTTCTTTTGTAACATACACCGCTGATTTTATTTCCCCCTCTGTTGCCTGTGGCGTTGGCTGGTCCTACTGGATCAGTTGGGTGGCCTATATTCCTGCAGAATGCGTTGCAGGAGGTATCATCATGGAGATGTTTACCGGGGTCAATGGTTATGTTTGGGCTATTTGCTTTGGTTTGTTAATTACTTACATAAATCTTGCCAAAATAGATACCTTCGGTGAAATAGAGTTTTGGCTGGCAATAATAAAGATCCTGGCCTTATTAGGATTTGTTGTTTTATCCATTTTAATTTTCTTTGGCCTGATTCATGGTAGTGAACCTGCTGGAATTATTGGTAACAAATACATTTTAGGTGACGGCGGCTTACTTCCCAATGGAGTCATGTCCTTATTAACTGCTATGGTTCTCCTCTTGGTTAACTATCAAGGCTCAGAAATTATCGGCCTTGCGGCAGGTGAATCAGAGAATCCTGCACGCATGATTCCTCACGCAATTCGTAATGTGACCTTCCGAATCCTGTTTATCTACATTATTCCTGTATTTTGCCTTGTTTTAATATTTCCTTGGCAAAAAGCTGGCTTATCGAATTCGGTATTTGCCGATGCACTGAACCTGTATGATTTAAAATGGGCTGGAACCGTAACCAGCTTTGTAACCCTCAGTGCTACTTTATCCTGTGCCAATTCTGGGTTTTATGGCACGGTACGCGCATTAAATGCACTCGCCCGTGATGGCATGGCTCCTCATACTTTTGCTAAATTTAACCAAAATTCAATTCCACAAAATGCGGTAATTGCCACTCTGATTATGGTATGGATTCTTTTAGGAGTCGGTTACTTTTTCGGACAAACACAGCTTTATATCGCGTTACTACTAGTATCTGGTTTCACGGGTACCCTGGCCTGGATTTCTTTATGTACATCCCAAATCAGATTTAGAAACAGGCTTTATCAAGCGGGTTATACAATTGCTAATCTACGTTATGTAACCCCCTATTCTCCTTATACTGGAATTTTGGCAATTGTATTAATGTGCATTGCTTTATTTTTCCTAGTATTGAATAAAGATCCTACTTATAAGCTTGCCTTCTACATTGGTATGGTTAGTTTTATTGTGCCTATTATTATTTATAAATTATTCGACTTATCAAAAAAGAGACGCAAAGCACTGCATCTTAAATCAAGAGTTAAATTCCAGGATCTATTTCCGCCAGTATAAGCCCAATTCCCCTACGTGCCTCGACTCGTTCGAGGCATCCAGGAAAAATATTGATTTGGTCAAAAACGACCTGATATCTCTTGCTGCAAACAGCTTACCCACCGGGTCGCGCATAAATCTATCCCCGCGCGCGGGGATAGATTTATTTATTTCTTGGCATGCTTTGCATCAGTCTTAGAACGTACAATTAATACATCACACTGTGCATTATGCAAAATTGAATTTGCTGTAGAGCCTAACAATAAAGAAAGACCGTGTTTTCCATGACTTCCAGTAACAATTAAGTCAATTTTACGCTCCTCAGCGACTCTTAATATTTCATTTTTGGTAGAACCAAATTCTATAAAACAATGTTTCTCATCAACCTTTAATTTTTCGGCTAATTCCTTAAGTTCTTTTTCCGCCTGTTCACGAATAGACATCTCTACCTCAGCAAAACCTGCAAACCCCGGATAAGCATAAGCTGGAATAGGCTCGACAACATGAACTAAAATCAGATCAGCTCCATTTTCATCAGCAATTTTCTTTGCCTTATGGGCTGCTAACACTCCAACCTCATCAAAGTCAGTCGCAAACAATACCCTCTTATACATCTTTTTCTCCTTAAAAATACTGATGTCTACTTAAAGACTAGCAGATTTAAAATTAATTGCATGACCGGAGAAAATTGTTTAGCATCAAAACGAATACTTCGCGAAAACTCATTGTTCTAAGCTTTTTTCCCTTAATTTAATTTGCCCTTCGGCTTTGGCAATTGCCTTACGAATTGCATTTGCTTCCTCTGATTGAGGTGGTGCCAGTTTAAGCAATCGTTGCCAATAATTAATTGCATCCTCATAGGCATGGCTGACATAAGCATCCATTGCTAACATGGCTAAGGCATCAGGCTGGTTAGGATTGGTTTTTAATAAATTATTAAAAATTTCCGTAATTTGTTCAGTAAATTGTCGATTATGCAATTGCCATAAACTATGGGCATAATTTACTGCATATTGTTCATCATTAGGATTAAACTGGTAAGCCGTGGCAAAAGCATCAACTGCCTTTTGCTTTTCATTTTGACTCGAGTACAAACGCCCTAATAAATACCAACCTTTGGCACTCTTAGGCCTGTCATCCAGCTTTGAGCGCAATTTATTAATTAACTCTTGTGGACTCTTAATCGATTTGAGCATCGCTTCTGCTTGCTCTTGTTTTTCCTGACGCTGAATATAATCCTGCCATTTACCAAAACCACCCCAATAAAAGTATCCGGTAAAGGCCATAGCAAAAATGACTGGAATCAGCACCAGGCTAGCAGCTAAATGACGCTTGAATGGATAAATTATTAAAATACTTGCGAAAAAAGTTATCCCGATTAGTAAACTTAGCAACCACCATTCGATCATAAAAAACTCTCTAAATATTATTACTGCTATTCCCAGCATTGGAGGCCTTGGAGGCAAAACAAGTCCGCCAAAAAATCAAAAAACCCAATAACAAAAATAAAACTGGTCCAAACCACAATAAATAGGTTACTGTCTTAACTGGCGGTTTAAATAAAATAAAATCCCCATAACGTGCCGTCAGATAGTCAGTGATTTCACTATCACTCTTTCCCTCTTTAACCAATTGATAGACTTGATTGCGTAAATCTTTGGCAAGATCAGCATTAGAGTCCGCCAAATCCTGATTTTGACATACCAAACAACGCAAATCTTTTAACAGATGATTAAATTGAGCTTCTTTCCTGGCTGAATCTAAAGGGTAAACACTGTTCGCTAAAACCGATGATAAAAATAATAAACTTACCGAGAAAACAAAATTCATCAGAAATTTCTGCTTGCTCATACTGTCTGCTCCAATCGTTGCATCAAAGGTTTAATCTTCTTTTGCCACAATTCCTGATTCAGGATTCCCGCATGGCGATAACGAATCACCCCTTGCGTATCAATAACAAAAGTCTCTGGCGCACCATAAACGCCCAAATCAATGGCCACTTTGCCATCACGATCCTGAACCACCAATTGATAAGGATTACCCCATTGAGCTAACCATTGCAGAGCATCTTCAGTCCTATCCTTATAGTTCAACCCATAAATTAGTACCCCTTCCCGAGCCAATTGCAACATAAATACTTGTTCATCAATACAGGCAACACACCAACTTGCCCACACATTTAACAATACGACCCGATCGCGAATCTGTTTTGAATTAAAAGAAAAGCCAGGATGTTGCAATTGCGGTAAAGTAAACTCAGGCAATGATTTACCTAACTGAACTGAGGGTAAATCACGAGGATTTAAAGACAAACCACGCCAAAGAAAAATAGACAATAATACAAAGAGCACCATGGGAACAATACGCCATCCTATTTTGTTCATGCTTTTAACGCTTCCATTACCCGTCTTTTTTGATAATACCTTCTGTCAGTCAAGGCAAAAAAGCCACCTGCCAAAATCATAAAGCCACCAGCCCAGATCCAGCGTACTAAGGGTTTGTAATACAAACGCACCGACCAGGAATCGTTTGCTAAAGGTTCTCCTAATGCCACATAAATGTCACGAAAAGGAGTCACATCAATCGCAGATTCAGTCATGGCTATCTGACCAATAGTGTACACTCTTTTTTCAGGATAAATCACTTTAATTTTACCACGATGACTTATTTTAAATTGTGCCTGCATTCCCTTATAGTTTGGCCCTTCCAAAGGCTTTTGATTGACAAATTCAATCGCATAGCCAGCCAGATTTGCTCGTCCTCCAGGAGCCATTTGTACATCATCCTGTATCCCATAACTGGTTGATACTGCGATACCAATCACCGTTGCAGCAACACCAAAATGAGCCAAAACCATACCCCAGAACGCTTGGCCTATATGGATTAAACCACCACGATCTTTAGAACGTTTCATCACAGCCTGCAAGGTACTTAAAATAATCCAGATCGCTAGAATTAATCCAATTAATGCTGAACTATCAAATTCACTATGAGTTAGTAATAACAACACAACAGGTATAAAAATACTACAGAAGGCAATCCCTCTAAGTTTCTTAAACACAACACGCCAGTTGTCACTACTCCACTTTAAATGCACACCAAGCCCCATCAACAGCAACATAGGGAGTATTAAAGGTATAAATACAGCATTAAAATAAGGAGCCCCTACGGATAATTTACCCAAACCTAAACCTTCAACCAACAATGGATAGACAGTACCCATTAAGACCGTGAGCATGATCACTACCAGGAACACATTATTTAGTAACAGGGCACTTTCACGAGAAAAAGGACTTGGATTTGATGAAGTTTGTAAGGTTTGTGCCCTAAACAGGAATAACAACAACGACCCACCAATAACAAACAATAAAAAACCTAAAATGTATAAACCACGTTGTGGATCAACAGCAAATGCATGAACTGAAGTCAAAACGCCTGAACGAACCAAAAAGGTACCAATTAGACTTAAAGAAAAAGCAGCAATCGCAAGTAACATTGTCCAGGCTTTAAATTGCTGTCGTTGCTCAGTTACTGCTAAAGAATGTAATAAAGCAGTACCTACTATCCAAGGCATAAACGAAGCATTCTCTACTGGATCCCAAAACCACCAGCCGCCCCACCCTAGCTCTCTATAAGCCCACCAGCTACCGAGAGTAATTCCAGCAGTCAAACAACACCAAGCGGCCAAAGTCCATGGCCTGGTCCATTTAGACCAGCTGGTTTCCACCTTTCCTGCCCATAAAGCTGCAATGGCAAAAGCAAAAGCTACAGAAAAACCAACATACCCCATGTACAACATAGGCGGATGAAATAAAAAACCAGGATCTTGCAACAAGGGATTCAAATCGCGGCCTGGCGTATCTAAAACCTGAAATTGGCGTAAAAAAGGATTAGAAGTAGTTAATAAAAACAGAATGAAGCCTATACTTAACCAACCAAGTACCACTAAAACACGGGTACGCATTTCCTTATCCAGGCCAGAACTAAAAAAAGAGACCATTAACGTCCAAAAACTTAAAATAGCAACCCAGAGCAACATGGAACCTTCGTGTCCGCCCCACACCGCGCAAAGCTTATAAAACCAAGGCAAAGCGATGCTCGAATTACTCACGACATAAATGACAGAAAAATCATCTTTTAAAAAACAAATAGTGAGCGAAATGTAGGTCAGTGCAATAAAGAAAAATTGCGATACAACGTAGGTTTTTGCTGCATCCATCCAATCATTACGCTTGAATTGCAATCCCATTAACGGAATTAACGCTAAGGCAATGGAAGAGATTAGTGCCAAAATTAGCGAAAATAGTCCCAATTCTGCAATCATGTCTTCACCTTTTTTGTTAAAGCGGCTTTAACTTCAGGAGGCATATAATTAACATCATGTTTTGCCAAAACACGCGTTGCCTGAAAATGCCGATTATCAAGTAATTGCCCTTCAACAACTACCCCTTGCTCTTCACGGAATAAATCAGGAAGAATACCCGTATGGCTTACAGTAATCGTTTTAGTAAAATCAGTTATCTTAAACTCCACATTCAACCCTTTCTTTGCACGAACAAAAGAACCTTTTTCTACCATACCACCAACGCGAATAGCACGCTGTAGCGGCGCTTGTCCTTCAACAACCTGTGTTGGGGTATAAAATAAGCTAATATTTTGCCTTAAGGCATACAACACCAGCCCCGCAGCCATTGACAAAACAACTAAGCTGGATAATAAGACCAGGAATTTACGTTTACGGGCTGAATTCATATTTTATCGCTTAAACCATTGTTGTAATTTTTGGCGTGTCTGTTTCTTTTTCCATCTCATCACTAAAAGATTCATTACTAAAACAACGCATACCAAACCATAAGCTGGCCACACATAAATGGAGTAACCTCCCATCGACAACCATTCAAGAAATTGATTCATTTAGCTTCCCCTTCAAATTGAATCTTGACCCAAGTTTGTCTTTTTTCCCTAAGCAATAACTCTTGACGTGCTTTTTCTAAAATAATCCATAAACAATATAGAAAGAATCCAATGATGGTCAGTAATAAAGGGTACAACATGCTGCTATCAATCTTTGGCCTTGCAAATACAAATAACGTGGAGCCTTGATGCAAGGTATTCCACCAATAAACCGAATAATGAATGATTGGTAAATCAACAAGGCCAACCAACGTTAAAATGGCAATAATCTTATCGCCATCTTCTTTATTTTTTATTGCTTGATGAGTAGCTAAAATTGCAGCGTATAGCAATAAAAGTATTAATTCAGAAGTTAAACGAGCATCCCAAACCCACCAGGCTCCCCACATGGGTTTACCCCAAATACTCCCAGTGATTAAGGCAAGAAAAGCCATACAAGCGCCTATTGGAGCGATTTGACTGATTAATAAACCAGCAATTTTAATACGCCAAACCAAAAGTAATACTGCGAGAAACCCCATCCAGCCATAAAGTGCCATAGAAAGAAAAGCACTGGGTACATGAACATAGATAATACGAAATGCATCGCCCTGCTGATAATCAGGTGGCGTGAACGCCAAACCCCAAATTACTCCAATAATCAAGGTAAGTAGTGCACATACAGCAATACCTGGAATAATTCTTCCTGCCAAAGCATAAAACAATTTAGGTGAGGCTAATTGGTATAGTAATTTCCACATAGGAATAATTGAAATCAAAAAACGCGGATTTTAACATGTATCCTGTTTTTCGCAAAATATGACAACTAATCGGGGGTGCAATTAAGCAAAGGATGATCGGAAAAAATTAATCTACATGGCTAATACGAATTACTCCCGCAATTGCATAGGGTAAAAATCCTGCTGCAATTAATGACATAGCCAGCAATAAAGCCAAATACCCACGAACGGGTAAATCTTGCATGGCGATAGTTAAAGTACCGCTTCCAAATATCAGCAATGGCAAAGCTAAAGGAAGTAAAATCAATGCCATTAAAACGCCTCTCTGATTAATCCCTACCCCAAAAGCGGCTACTAAAGCACAGAGAAATAATAAAGCGGGCGTTCCAGTCAAAATTGTCAATGCTAAAACCCAAGTCTCCCAAACACTTAGAGAAAATAACAGGGCCACTAAAGGACATAAAATAAGTAAAGGCAATAAATTAAATAACCAATGCGCAATAACTTTAGCACTCACTAATAAAGGCAAAGACCGACCTGACACTAGCCATTGCTCCATAACTCCCTGCTCATAATCCTGTTGAAACAAACGCTCAGCCGAAAGCAGCATCGACAAGAGTATTGCCATCCAGACTAACCCTGGAGCAATAGTGCGTAATAAAGTAACTTCTGGCTTTAATGTTAACGGAAACATAAACAGAAAAATTAATAAGAAAAGGCATGAATTGATTAAAAAACGGATTTGCCGTACCTGGATTAACAATTCACGTTGGCATTGTTTTAGAAATAACGCAAATGCAGAGGTCACAAGCAATACTCCTGATAGTTAACAGAGTTTAACGGTAATTTCTGATGCGATGTAAGTAAAACCGCCCCTCCCTGCTCTCGATGAGCCGCTATTTTTGCCATGATTAGCTCTAAAGCTTTATCATCTAATGCAACTAAAGGTTCATCAAGCAACCATAATTTGGCATCTGACATCCATAAACGTAATAAACCCACTTGCCTTCTTTGTCCTGCAGATAATAATCCCGCAGGTAAATCTAAATGCTGTTCCAGTTTAAATACAGTAATGAGTTGTTCTATAGGACTATCTTGGTACTGAAGATCAAAAAAACAATTTTCTCTAAGTGTTAAACTAGGGTTAATCCCTGTTTTATGTCCTACAAAACATAATTGACGCTGATAGGCCGCAAGATCTTGATGTATATTTTGTCCAGAAAATTGTACCTCTCCCTCTGCAGGACGATATAAACCCGCGATTAATTTGAGTAAGGTTGTTTTCCCTGCACCATTTCCTCCGCGAAGATGAAGTAATCCTCCGGCAGGTAAATGAAAAGCTACCTTAGTTAATAAAGGTTGCTCTTGATAATCAAAACTAAGGTTAAGTACATCAAGCATGGATCAATTGTTCACTTTAGGTAGGTTAGCATATTAAAATTTCTGTGCAGCAAGAATGGTACTAAAAGCTGAGTCTGTTGACAATTCACTAAAATAGTAGAATTTCAACACCCCTAAAAACAAGTTTTTAGCTTATCATACATCTAATTTGCAGGAGAATTCCGCATCAATATCTTGCTTTCGCTCTTGCACACTATCCTATTGAGCGCGATAATCAATTTTATTTATTTGGAAGGTCAGCAATGGAATTTTTAAGTCAATATGGTTTATTTCTGTTAAAAACTTTAACAGTAGTCATCGCGTTCCTGGTAATTTTTGCAGGTTTCTTTTCTATGAGCCGCAAACCTCGACCTAAATTGGAAGTTACTTCATTAAATGAGCATTATGAACATTTGCATTCATCAATGAGTAAAGAAATTCTCGGGAAAAAATTACCTAAAAAGAAAAAGGATAAGAAGCAACCAACACTTTATGTTATTGACTTCCACGGAGACCTCAAAGCATCTCAAGTAGAACAACTACGAGAAGAAATCACCGCTATTCTTTGCATTGCAAAACCCGAGGATGAAGTTTTAGTACGCCTGGATAGCCCTGGAGGTGTTGTAAACAGTTATGGGTTAGCCGCATCCCAATTGCAACGTATTCGTGATAAAAACATCCCATTAACCATTAGTATCGATAAAATTGCTGCTAGTGGCGGATATTTAATGGCATGTGTAGCCAATCACATTATTGCTGCTCCTTTTGCCATTATTGGTTCTATTGGCGTTGTTGCACAAATGCCTAATTTTCATCGTTGGCTTAAAAATCATAACATCGATGTGGAACTATTAACTGCTGGTGAATATAAAAGAACCTTAACCATTTTTGGCGAAAATACAGAAAAAGGCAGGAAAAAATTTCAGGAAGATCTGGAAAAAATTCACACTGCATTTAGAAATTATGTGGCCAATAACCGTGAAGAATTAGATATAGATAAGATTGCTACTGGTGAACACTGGTTAGCAAAAGATGCTTTTGATCTGAAACTCGTTGATAAATTATCCACCAGTGATGATTATTTAATCCAAAAAATGTCTGAATACAAAGCATTCAAATTGGCTATACCGCCCAAGGCGTCCTTAGCAAATAAATTACTCAAACCAGTAATAAGATTCATGCATCCCTGGGGCTAAAATAAGCCCACTGCCTACGCGCCGCGGTACGTAGACGATTATCACCCTATTCATTGAGTTGGTAATATCAGCAAAATAAAATGTAATGGTATATACTTAACTTATATATTATCCAATGGAGTGTATGAGCTATGAGCGACATTAAATCTAAATTACCTGATCTCAAAGAATTAGCTTCGATGACAAGCAAATTATATAAAGACATAAAAGCCAGTGTAGGACAAATTGTTCAGGATTATAAAGACGTTAGAGTTCAATCTGAAGTTGACGGGAGCCAAGCGGAAGAAATAAAAAAAACGGAAGAACCAAAAGTCAATGAGAAATCAAAAGCTGAAGATAAGAAACAATAGCCTGCACACAGCAGGCTAAGAAATGATCGTAGCCTGGGTGGAGCGAAAGCATAACCCAGGATCGAGGCGTAATAGCTCAACCCACCCCAATCGCCCATACACATGGGCAGGGGGAGGTGAGCTGTTACGATTAGTCTTCATGAAAAGGCTTAAGAGGCTATTACCTGAACGAATACGAATTACCTTAACACGTGTTCTGGATAGAGGCCACTTAAAATCTTCGATAAATCAAAGCACTCTTTGCCCATGATTTTAGGTGATTCTTATCTTGAATTGGTGTTTAGCGGTAGCAAACTATTACCTTAAATGCATTGCATTGATTACCAAAACACAATTCTTGGCTACCAATTGTTTGAGTTGCGCTCACTTGCGTCTCTTTAACAATACGTTTTGCTTTTATAAAGCCCATGCGGCTGCAAAAAGAGTTGGCAACACGCATACCACAATCACTTTTTTTGTTGTAACACCAATCTACTCGATAATGATTAAAACGCGGATCAACAAATCGTTTTTCACGATAATGATAAGACTTAGGAGGTGTATGTGATAGATTATTGACGCAGCCTATGGTCATAAAACCATTACAACTCCATCCCTTACAACGAGCATGACTAGAGATATAATGAGTTAAACCAATATTATGTGCTATTACATGTTGGCTTGAATAATCATATCCCTGCATCCGACAATAGCGATTAGCGACTGCTTTACCGCATTTTTCCTCATCAATGGTACAATAATCCAAGCGCCCTCCATTGTAGGTTGGATGCCAAAAATTTCTAAATGCTTTATTTTGCCGCTCAGTAGAAGCTGAATGAATTGAAAAAGAGCATAGTAAAAAACAAAAGAGCATTAAATATCGAAAATTGATCATTAAAACAACCTGTTAGCGATTATACGCTCATCTTAGCTTATGAGGTTAACTGGTACAAGAGTACGGACGGATTAAATCAGAAGGAAAACTTTACACAGGATTATTACTGTCGATAAAAAGATGCTCCAGCTTAAAATAAGAAGCAAGATATTCTCCTAAGGCTTGAATACCATAACGCTCTGTAGCATGGTGCCCGCAGGAATAATAGTGAATCCCCAACTCTTTCGCCTGATAATACGTTCGCTCAGATATTTCTCCACTCAAATAAGCATCAGCTCCAAGACGATTTGCTTCTTCAATAAAATCCTGAGCTCCCCCACTGCACCAGGCAATACGGCTAATTAGCTTATCATTCCCTGCAACAGATAAGGGAATGCGCCCCAGTTTTTTATTTAAAAAATCAGTCAGTACTGTATGTGTCATAGTTTGTGCTAGGCGACCAGACCAAAGTAAATTATCCGTATTTCCAGCTCGATGCATTTGTACTGAATCTACATCAAATAATTTTGCCAGACAGGCATTATTGCCCAACTCAGGATGGCAATCCAATGGTAAGTGATAGGCTAACAAATTAATATCATGGCGCAACAGTTTATTAAGGCGTTGTCGCTTCATACCTGTAATTACTGGCGCTTCACCACGCCAAAAATAACCATGATGAACCAATAAAGCATCGGCCTTCCAGGTAATTGCCTGATTAATCACGTCATCAGATGCTGTCACCGCCGTACAAATACGTCTGATTTCATCCTTACCTTCAACCTGCATGCCGTTAGGAGCATAATCGTTGTAGCGATCGCAGCTTAACAATTGATGCAAGTAAGAAGATAATTCTTTTTGCATAATCACCGGTCAGATACCCGCTTGATATCAGCACCTAATAAAGAAAGCTTTTCCTCAATACGCTCGTATCCACGATCAACATGATAAATACGTTCAACACTTGTTTCACCTTCAGCAACTAAACCTGCCAAAATCAGACTCGCGGAAGCACGTAAATCCGTTGCCATCACAGGTGCACCAGTTAATTTTTCAACACCATTAATAATTGCTGTATTTCCATTTAGTTGGATTTGAGCCCCCATACGTTGTAATTCCTGTACATGCATAAAACGGTTTTCGAAAATTGTTTCCACAATTGTTGAAGAACCTTCAGCTACTGAGTTCATAGCCATAAACTGCGCTTGCATATCCGTTGCAAATGCAGGGTAAGGTGCAGTAGAAATATTTACTGCCTGAGGGCGCATATTATGCATATTGAGACTAACCCAATCTTCACCGATAGTTAATTCAGCACCTGCCTCTTCAAACTTACATAATTGCGATAACAAGGTATCAGGGCGAACTCGTTTTACAGTGACATGACCACGAGTCAACGCACCAGCAGCTAAATAAGTACCCGCTTCGATACGGTCAGACATTACTGAATAAGTACCTCCGGATAAAGCATCAACGCCTTCAATTTCAATAATTGATGTTCCAGCACCAGAAATTTTTGCACCCATTTGAATTAAAAAATTTGCCAAATCAACTACTTCAGGTTCACGCGCTGCATTTTTTATAATGCTTGTACCTTCAGCAAGAGCCGCAGCCATCAGAATATTTTCAGTTCCGGTAACCGTAACAGTATCAAACATGATGCGCTTGCCTTGTAAGCGACCTCGTTTGCAACGCGCATTGATATAACCGTTTTTGACAGTAATATCAGCTCCCATAGCTTTTAAAGCTTTTAAATGCAGATCAACTGGACGTGTACCAATGGCACAACCACCTGGTAAAGAAACATCTGCTTTACCAAAGCGTGCTAGCATAGGTCCTAAAACTAAAATTGAAGCACGCATTGTTTTAACGAGATCATAAGGAGCAACAAATTCATTTACCTGACTCGCATCAACTTGGACATTCATTTTTTCATCAACAATGAGATGAGCACCTAATTGTCCCAATAATTCCATCATTGTAGTAATATCTTTAAGGTGGGGAACATTAGAAATCGTCACATGATCGCTGGCAAGTAAACTGGCTGCCATAATCGGTAAAGCCGCATTTTTTGCACCTGAAATGACTACTTCACCATTTAATGCTTTACCGCCATTAATCAATAATTTATCCATGTTCTCTCCCCCATTCTTCTTTTGTCCACGTCTTCATGCTGATCGCATGAAGCATGCCAGTGGTAATAAATTCTTTAAGCTGCGCATAAACCCATTGCTGTCGAGCAACTTTAGATTTATTAACAAACACATCACTGACTACGGTTACCTGGTATTGATAACCGTCCCCGTCCACTTTAACGAAAAACACCTCGTCATTGGATCTAAGTTTTTTTTCAATTTCTTCATTACTTAACATTAAAATTAGCTCACAAAGTGGGGAATTACAAAATATCTTTTAGACCACAAAAATCTGCTAAAGATTGTGTCTTTGTAGACAGACCAACAATCTCAAAAGCTTTATTGTTTTTTTTGCATAGTCTTCTGGCTTCAATAAGCAACGCCATTCCAGCGCTATCACAATGAATCACTTCACCTAAATCAAGGGTAAAGTGATTGCTTGTACTATTCATCAAAATCTTATAAAGCTGCTCCCTCACATCAACTACTGACTTAAAGGTAAGCTCTATTCCTGGCTTAAAAAGAACTGCATCCACCTTAAGAAGCCTTCTTCAATTGTTTTTGTTGCATTTGCTTGATTACTTCATCGATACTAGAGTTTTGCAGTACTTGTGCAAATTGCGATCTAAAACTCTGCAATAAACTCACCCCTTCAACACTAATATCATAGATTTTCCATTGACCATTTTTATCTACCAAACTATAAGTTAATGGAATATTTTGGCCTTCAGAACGAACAATCAAACTATTCACACGCATAAAACGTGAGTTCAATGAACCACGTACCGGTAAAAATTGCACTGTCTCATCAGAATATTGTGCTAAAGGGCTAGAATACGTACGAATTACCAAGCGTGTAAAAGCTTGAGAAAATTGTGTTCTTTGTGTTTCAGAAGCTTTCATCCAGGCTTGTCTTCCCAAAACAGAACGTGACATGCCCGCAACATCAACGATCGGCAGCAGATGCTTTTCCACCGCATTATAAACGATATTAGGGTTGCTTTTTAAATTCGCCTTGTTTTGCTTTAGTGTAGAAATAATTTCATTAGCAGTTTGCTCTAGCATCGGAACAGGGGAGCTTTGAGCGATGATCATTGGAGATAAAACTACACCGACAGCTAATAAAATTGTTTTTAGTATTCTCATGTCGCACCTTATTTTTTAATATTAAATAACAACTGGCCGATTAAATTTTCAAGAATAATTGCTTCTTGAGTTTTAGCGATTACATCCCCATTTCGCAAATAAGGATGAGCCTCATTCGCTTCATCATCAAAACCAGGAACAATACTAATATAATTAGAACCAAGCAAGCCTTGAGTCAAAATTCGTGCTGCAGAATCTTCATAGGGTATTTTTTTATCGCTTTGCAAACGCATAGTCACTTTGGCATTAAGCTCTCCAGGCTGCAATTCAATGTGCGTTACTTCACCGATTTTAACACCGGCAATAGTGACTGGCGCTCGTACTTTTAAGCCACCAATATCGGTAAAATCTGCCGTTACGTTATAGCCTTTATGAGATATTAAATCAGATATATTACTAACTTTCATTACCATAACCAGCAAGGCCAATAAACCAAGCAACATAAATAGGCCAACACTCACATCTACATAACGTTGCTTACTCATTTACCAATCTCCAATCATCATTGCGGTCAACAAAAAATCGAGACCTAACACAGCAAGCGAGGAATAAACAACCGTTTTGGTCGTCGCCTGGCTAATACCTTCTGCGGTAGGTACACACTCAAAACCTTGAAACACGGCGATCCAGGTCACAACAAAAGCAAAAACCAGACTCTTGATGATACCACTCAATACATCGATACGAAAATTTACTGCGGCCTGCATATTAGACCAAAAGCTGCCTGAATCAACACCTAACCAATGCACACCGATAAAATAACCACCATAAATAGCCACAGCTGAAAAAATTAATGCGAGTACTGGTAAGGCAATAAAACCAGCCATAAAACGGGGATAAATAACTCGGCCTAAAGGATCAACACCCATCATATCCATGCTGGATAACTGCTCTGTTGTTTTCATCAAACCAATTTCAGCTGTTAACGCTGAACCTGCGCGTCCAGCAAATAATAAAGCACTGATTACTGGCCCTAACTCTCTGGAGATACTTAAAGCTAACAATTGCCCCAATTGACTTGAAGCACCAAATTTTTGCAATGTATTATAACCTTGCAAACCAACTACCATTCCTATAAATAATGCAGATACTACGATAATCAGGCAAGATAAAACACCAACAAAATAAATCTGATGCCGTAATAAAGGCCTCAACCTTGCCACATTGGGCTTTCTGAACAACATCAAAAATAAAAATAAACCGGAGCCACCCAAATTTTGTAAAACACGAGTACCGCGGCTCCCAAAACGCGTGATGAACTCAAGCATCTAATAGCTCCTCTATATACGATCTTGCAGGATAATGAAAAGGAACAACACCATCCGCTTCCCCATGCATAAATTGTCTAACCTGAGGCTCTGATGATTGAATTAATTCTTCAGGGGTTCCCCACCCAATAATCGTTCCTGCAGAGATTAGGTAAATGTAATCAGCAATAGAACAGGTTTCTTCAACATCATGGGAAACAATAATTGTTGTCGTATTTAATAACTGGTTCAACCTTTTAATTAAACGAACCAGCACACCTAAAGAAATTGGGTCTTGACCAGTAAATGGTTCGTCATACATCATTAATTCCGGATCCAAGGCGATTGTACGCGCCAAAGCAACTCGTCGCGCCATACCTCCCGAAAGCTGAGCGGGCATTAATTTAGCAGCACCTCGCAATCCGACGGCTTCAAGCTTCATTAATACAATATCTCGGATCATTGACTCATTTAATTGAGTGTGCTCACGCAAAGGAAAAGCAACATTTTCAAATACTGGGAGATGGGTAAACAAAGCGGAACTTTGGAAGAGTAATCCCATATCACGTCGTGCATCATACAATGCTTTCCGGGCTAACCGATGCATGTTTTGACCATTAACCTGAATCGTCCCGCTATCAGGTGTTAACTGAGCCCCAATTAACTGCAGCAACGTTGTTTTTCCAGAACCACTAGGTCCCATAATCGCAGTAATTTTTCCCTGCTTTACAAGCATGTTAATGCCATTGAAAATGTGGCGGCTCTCACGTGTAAAGATTAGATTATTTATTTCAACCCAATTTTCAGGCATGCTTTCAAGTTCCAGTAATGGCCAAAACTAGAATTATATACTGGTTCCTAAAAAAAAATGAGTTTTTTATTTTTTTAGTTAAAAAAATTCTTGGATACTTATTTTACCCACTTGGTTTTAGTGGTTAAAATCCAAAATTAATAAGTCCATTGTCATTAAGTTAACCCAGTAATGGAGATTTTTCGAGGAAATATCGGTGTTACATGCGTCAAATACAATATCTTCAGGTAGAACGGGTATACATAATAAAAGCGATTCGCTCTCACTCTGGGTGAGAGCTTTGGGATGACTAAACAGCTCCTGGCCTAGGACGTACGTTTTTATCTTGAAGAGCTAGTACAAAGTCACTCACAGTAGTCACTTCTTTTCCAACTAAATTACTACCCATGCCTGATTTAATAAAAGCTCGAAGTTCTTTACCCAACGTTCCATTTCTAAGAGTTGATGAGTGTTCGCTTAAATTGACATCCTTTCCCTCTAACGCTGACTTTAAAGCATCAACTGCTGCTTTTTTTTGTGTAAAGCTTTTTTGAAAGAAAGAAGGGACGCTTCTGTGAAGATATTCTTTTGTTACCCCAGAATGAGTCATTTCCGTTCTTTCCTTTAAGTAGCTATCTAGCAGGTAATTAATGTCGTATTTTTTTTGTTTGTCATGATTCCCTGCTCGTGCATAGCCTTCAGCAATGGCCTTAACGTTTGCGCCGTGTTTCAAGCGATAAAGCTCTACTTTGTCATCATTACCTACCCGCGCATAGCCTTCAGCAATAACATCAACGCTTGCCTTATGTGTCCCGCAGTAGACTTCTACTTGGTCATTATGACCTGCTAGCGCATAGCCATAAGCAATAGCATCAGCTTTTGCACCGTGTTTCTCACGATAGATTTCTACTTGATTATGATTACCTGCTAACGCATAGCCACAAGCAATAGCACTAACATTTGCACCAAGCTGCCGCATCCATTCTACTTTATCATGCTGTTCTTCTATAGCTAATTGAGCTCCCACAGTAACAAGAAAATTGTTTTTTACGGCTTTTGCATTAATATCAAGTGTTTTTAACTTTTCTTTTAATTCTTCAAAATCATCAGCTTCTATCGCTATTCTATAAACTTTATCAAACATAACATACTCGAAAAAAAAACAATATGTATTAAATATTATCATTAAATCATCTAAAATGCAATTTTTTTTATTAGACAGCAGGTGTTCGAATTAAGATCAAGCTTTATCCACTAACGATAAAAATGCGGTAGCAATTCGGCCAAACACGTGTACGATCAGCCCTGAGTAAGACCTCACTTTGGAAGCCATTTGAATTTTTGTTTTTTCTTCTAGCCAGCTAAAGAAGGACTCATTGTGACTGCCAATCCATCGTGAATATTCCTTTCTTTTTCGAGAAGATAGCCTATTCTATTAATTGGATTGGCTTTTGTATATTTCATGCTCTTAATTCGAATTTTAAACGCTACGCATCTAATTCTGAATATATACCCCGAATTGAGTCCCCTTAGTTTTGAAACACATAATTCATTATGCTAGAATGAAAACCAAGCAAAAAATACACAAAGCATAACCTATGAATTTTTGTGCACTTGGATTGGCTGTTATCGAAACTGAAGCTCAAGCTGTCTTTGAGCTAACCCAACGCATTGATGCGCGATTTGAGAAAGCCTGCGAATTACTGCTTGCCTGTAAAGGTCGTATTGTGGTAACCGGCATGGGGAAATCAGGACACATTGCCAATAAAATAGCTGCTACTCTGTCCAGTACAGGTAGTCCTGCTTTTTTCATGCATCCTGGTGAAGCCAGTCATGGTGATCTGGGCATGATAACGTCTCAGGATACAGTGATTGCCATATCTAACTCAGGCAATACTGCAGAATTAGTTACATTACTGCCTATGCTAAAACGCTTGGAAATTCCCTTAATCAGCCTTACAGGAAATGTGGAATCCATTTTAGCCCGCACTGCAGACGTCAATTTAGATGTCAGCATTAAACAGGAAGCTTGTCCACTTGGCCTTGCTCCAACAACCAGTACTACTGTTTCCCTGGTCATGGGAGATGCCCTTGCTATTGCCTTGCTGCAAGCACGAGGATTTAGTGAAGAAGATTTTGCGTTATCACATCCTGGAGGGTCTTTAGGCAAACGTCTTTTATTACGTATTGATGAACTGTATCATCAAGGGAATGAGCTGCCCTTGGTAAATGAAAATGCCACCGTGAGTGAAGCCTTAATTGAAGTAACCGATAAAAAATTGGGAATGACCTGTGTTGTCGATAATAAAGGTTATCTCGTTGGTGTTTATACTGATGGGGACATCCGTCGTACTCTAACACGCGAATGTGATATTAACACAACACAACTAAAGGAAGTAATGACACGCGATGCACAAACTATTCGTCAAGGGATGCTTGCTGCGGAAGCATTAGCGGTTATGCAAAAACATAGCATTACGTCATTAATCGTAACGGCTGATGAAAACCACCCTGTCGCAGTGCTTCATCTCCATGATCTGTTAAAGGCAGGTGTATTTTAAATGAATAAAATATTAGAGTTAGCAAAAAAAGTGCGCTGCCTTATTTGTGATCTGGATGGCGTATTGACTGATGGCCTCTTATATATTGATAATCATTTTAATGAACTGAAAACTTTCCACATTCACGATGGCGTAGGTTTAAAATTACTTATGGCTGCTGGAATTGAGGTCGCTGTAATCACAGGCTCTCACAATACAGTGGTAGATCATCGTATGCAGCAATTAGGTATTACGCATTATTACAAGGCTCAATTAGATAAACAGACAATGTACAGGCAACTCAAAGAAACATTAAATCTTGAAGACGAAGAGTTTGCTTACATTGGTGATGACCTCCCTGACATACCAATTATACAACAGGTAGGTTTGGGAGTTGCCGTAGCTAATGCAGTACGTCAGGTTAAAGACATTGCGGCCTGGCAAACAGAACTTCCGGGTGGCCGCGGATCGGTACGTGAATTATGCGACCTTATCCTCAACGCACAAAATAAAATGGACATAGCAATAGCAGGTTATCTAAAATAATGAACGCAGCAAAACAGATATTCTGGCTCTTTTTCACCCTGATTGCTCTGGCATGTTCAGGGTGGTATTACAGCCTTCATCGCAGGACTGTAAACCGACAATCATGTAAAAACAAGTAGTTTTACCAGCACCATTAGGTCCTAACAAACCAACACATTCCCCTCTATTAATGAGAATGCTTACTCCGTTGACCACGGTGCGTGATTTAAAGGATTTTTTTAGATTTCGTGCTTCTAATAAACTCATGTTGCTTTCTTTTCAGGATGATAAATTATGATTATTCTTTGTTTCCCATCTCCTTTGGAGAGGACATGCTGTGTTTCAGTGTCGTAGGTTATTTTAGCGGCACTAAATGAGTTATCACCTTGTTCTACACGCGCATTGCCGATTAATTCAATCACATGACGTTTGGGATAATAACGAATGGTATCTGCATAAGCATGGAAAGGTGGTTTTTGGGGATCAGTGGTTGCCCAATAATGAGCTTGTTTTCCTGGACTACCGTTAGCTATTGCCAAAGTCAGTTGATTTTTATCATCTCCCAGGGTAATTGCCTTGGTTGCATGCAAATTTGTTGTACCTTGGATAAGCTCCACATTACCTATGTAAGTTCCTTTATGTTTTTGTTGGCTTAAATCTGCGGAATCAGCCATTACATGCATTACTTGTTCTTTATCTGAGGATAGGGCATGCGCAGAACAGGTAAGCATGATTAGAACGATACCGAGAATCTGTTTAACCATTTTCTGGAACATAGCTTCCCCTGGCTTGATGGAGCAATTCTACTCTTTTTTCATCCAGGTAAGCATTCATTCCCCGGGACTGAATGATATTACCTGGTTGCTCGTATGTTACAAGAAGATCAGTCGTTGCTTTTTTCTCTTTAGGAAAATAGGTGACCTCTTCAGTTTTTAAAGTACTTTGTGATTCATTTCCTTGTTTTTGGCGTACTAGCACATCTCCAGTAAAGGTAATTCGTTGACCACCTTCATAAGATTTTGCGCTGTTAGAACGGATGTCCCATGGCGGTTGTTCCTCTTGGCTTACCAATATGTGTGGCCGTTGCAAGAGATATACATCACCCTTTTGAATA
>JABDAV010000061.1:0-202 GCA_013289015.1 Bacteroidota bacterium
TACCAAACGGAGAAGAAGCTATTGCCAATGATGATGATTTTAAAACAACATCAATGGAAATTCCGTATCAGCATATCCGTCATTTTAAAATTACTTCTGATAATAATTTTAAGATCGGAGGCAGGGCGTATTCAATGAAGGAAGGAATTTTGGTATAAAATTAAATGTGCCTTTAAGTTTTAATTATTAAAGGCATGTAGAT
>JABDAV010000061.1:212-22009 GCA_013289015.1 Bacteroidota bacterium
GCTCAGGCTGTTTTGATAAGCAACATCGCCCAACGCATGGTTTGATCTGCAAACGTTGGATTACGCGCTGCGCTGGCATTTTCCATACATTCATAACTGGCGAACCGTAATTGGTATAACGGGCATGTATCAAACCAATCTGAATAAAGCAGCAGAAGTTTTAATTCCAGATTATAATTTGTTTGAAATAGGAGGATTTGCCATTACGCAATACACAAAAAATAAATTAACTGTTAGCGGTGGTGTACGATATGATACAAGGCATGATGAAGGCATGAGCATGTATGTCGGCGGCATACAAAAATTCGGTGCTTTCACAAAAGACTTTTCAAACATTTCCGGAAGTGCGGGTGTAAGTTATGAAGTATCGAAAGCACTTGCATTGAAAGCAAACATTGCCAGAGGATTCAGGGCGCCAAACTTTGCGGAGCTTGCAAGCAACGGAGCTCATGAAGGAACCAATCGTTACGAGATCGGCAATATCGATCTTAAATCTGAAGTAAGCTTGCAGGGTGATGGAGGTGTCGAATTAACAACAGCGCATGTTTCGCTTGATGCAAGTTTGTTTTATAATCACATTAATAATTTCATTTTTTATGAACGTGTATCAAACACTGCCGGCGGCGATTCAACTATAACAGATCCTGAAACAGGTGACAAATTAGACGTATATAAATTCGCGCAGCAAAATGCAAATTTGTATGGAGCAGAATTCAGTCTTGATATACATCCGCATCCTTTGGATTGGCTGCATTTTAAAAATACTTTCTCTTATACACGCGGACAATTTTCGCAGGCGATTGATGGCTCAGGTAATATTCCCTTTGTTCCTTCTGCGCGCTTAATTACTTCACTTGCTGTAGATGTGTTACGCAAAGGCAATGTTATCCGCAACATACATGTGGGTCTTGAAAGCGATTACAATTTTGCGCAGGATCATCCGTTCACCGGTTACAACACAGAAACAGCAACACCAGATTATTGGTTGGTGGGCGCTAACATTTCTGCAGATTTTGTAAGCAAAGGCAAAACCATTTGTACGTTAAGTTTAACTGCTGAAAACCTGGGCGATGTTGCTTATCAAAACAGCCTGAGCCGTTTCAAATATCTTGCGGTTAATAATGTTACAGGGAGGCAAGGCGTATTCAATGAAGGAAGGAATTTTGGTATAAAATTAAATGTGCCTTTAAGTTTTAATTATTAAAGGCATGTAGATTTACAAAATATAAATAAATAAAAATGCGAAGTGAGTGCTTCGCATTTTTATTAAATATTATTTGGCCATATCTTGTGTAAGACCGGCAACACCATTTACATCGAGCGCTTTATTATAAATTCTTATTTCATCTATAATTCCATGAAACCAAAAAGGATAATCGCTTCTTATCATTCTGCCAATATATAAATCCAAAGGGTTTGAAGAAAAGTGTGCAGCCGTATTAGGTTGGGTGGCTTTTAAAACATTATTTACATACAGTCTTCCAACTTTATTTGAATCAACAGTAAAAACAATAGTGTACCATTTGTTTACCTTCAAATAATCTTTATCTCTTGCAGAAACATTGTTTGGAGCATTTCCAAAAACGCCATAAAAATTTTCGGCAGTGTCTATAACGGGTTTATCGCACTGGTCATAATTATAATAAGCAGCATCATCAAATGAAAGATAATATGCACCAGGTGTATCATCATCACCTTTGTCTATAATCCTGTTAGCATGACATTCACCCTCATAAAACCCCATTGGCTTAATTACAGCTGCCAACGTTATTTGATGTTTTGGGCTTAATGATTCAGCACTGCCGGGAACGGTCATGTAGGATGTTGCCCCATCAAAATAATAAGCGGTATTTGCCACACCACTTCTTCCCGCTGTTGGCGTTGCATTATTAAAGTCTATGTTGTTGCCATAGTTGCTGTGATCTAAAATGTCTCCGTTAAATGTGTACCACGCAACTAAATTATTTGATAAGCCCGAGATGTCATCGACAGAACTGCTTTGTAAAGGAGCTGAAGATTCTGTTTTATTACATGCAATCGTAAAAAAAATTGCTGCAGGAATTGTACAGCGTAACAGGTTTTTCATAAAATTTTCTTTCTAAGATATTTTATTTATTGAAAATACAGAGGCATAGCACATGTAATATTTATTTTCTTATATAAGATTGGTAAATAATAGTCGAACAGATTGTACTTAATACTTTCAAGTTTTATGCTTCTTTCACAACAACATTTTTTATGTATATCAAGTGCAGTACTTTGTGGCATCACGGTTGTGTCACTCCCTTTTACTACAATTTTTTATGGCATCAATCTTAATACAAACTCATTCATATTCAAGTCGTTCAAACATGCTTTTTGAATGTATGGGAGACCAGGTTTGCTGAACAGAGTTGATGCAGTTGAAGTATTGCGACGCAACGAAGTTCAATCGAAGTTCGATTACAGGTAACCAAAAAATTTTCTTACTTATTTATCAGGTTCATGCTTTGCATCCAGTTTTTACAATGTTCCATCCAAAGGTCTTTTGTTGTTGGGTTATACATACCGAAACCATGGCCACCTGCTTTATAAATATGCATCTCTGCAGAAACTTTATTATGCAGTAACGCCTCATAATAAACAATGCTGTTCATTACAGGTACAACATCATCATCGGTTGCATGTACTAAAAATGTTGGCGATGTTTGCGAAGTAACCTGCAGTTCATTTGAGAACAGGTCAGTTAAATCTTTCGGTGGATTTTTCCCGATAAGCTGATCTCTTGAACCTATGTGGCCAATGCTGTCCTGGAAACTAATAACCGGATAAATTAGAATAGAAAAATCAGGCCGAAGGTTTATGTTGTCTTTGTTATCAATGTAACTGTGATTGAAATGTGTTGAAGCTGTTGAAGCCAAATGTCCGCCTGCAGAAAAACCCATAATACCAACTTTGTTTACATCAACATTCCATTCTTTTGCATGCATGCGCACCAACTGAATTGCACGTTGTGCATCTTGTAAAGGGCCGATCTTTCTGTCAACCATTGATGAATCATTCGGAATGCGGTACTTCAACACAAAAGCTGCAACACCCATTTTATTAAATTCTCTTGCAACAGCAAAGCCTTCTTTTACAATGGATGTAACCCAATAACCTCCGCCCGGACAAATAACAACTGCAGTTCCGTTCGCAATTTTTTTATCAGGCAAAAACAATGTCAATGTTGGCACTGATGTAAACGAAACAATTGTATCGCCGTTGCTTTGCGGTTCCCACCATTCATGCGTAGTATAAGGTTTACTGTTAGGCACTGCGCCATCATATAAATTAATAGTGGTTTGCGCATAATTATTCTGCATAGCAATAATTAAAATAAATAAAATGGAGACGAGCTTTTTCATATCAGTTATTAAGCATTTATTGTATCGAAGACAGTTACTTTATTCCAGAGATGAGAACATTCTTTTACAAAATTTAAATGAATGGGGTCAACCTGGTAACTTTCCTGGTCTTCAGCATTATCAAAAAAAAGCATCCATGACACACTATAAGTATTTTCAACAACACTGCGGCGTGTATCTGCAGGAATACCTACATGAAATTGCCTGATGGTTGTTGCAGCAGATAATTTTTGCAGGCCGTAGATTAATTGCTGACGATTGCTTTCATTGTTTTCTTCCAACCAAAAAAATACGTGATGAATAAAAATGTTTTGCAGTTGCATAGCTTATTTTCTGCAAACATAAATTTTTTACATTAAGGCAATCAGGCAATAAAAATTCCGCAGGATTATTTTTTTACTTCCCAGCCTTCACTGGTTTTTTGAAGCAATAAAACATTTGATACTTCACTTTCATTATTCTGCCTGTCAACACTTGTTACAGCAACATAACAATAATTCCAACCGGCAGGAATTAAGGAAGACTGCAACAGGAATTGAAAATTAAGCGAGGCATCAGCAGGAATAATAATAAAAGGGTGGTCAGTTAAACCCACAGGTGTACTGGAAATATACACCACAAAATTCTTAATGATCTCGGTTTCATTTTTATTGGAGCCATCACCTGAAACAGTAAATTGTTGTATGTTATTCTGCTGCCCAACTTCTACTTTAGTTACATGTGGATGTTGCGGCGTTGTAGTATCAACCCAATTCATCGGTGCGATCAATGCAGGCGTCCTGTAATAATTAAAACGCAAACTATCAGCCCAACCATTGGGATTATCCAATAAAAAATTGCTGCTGTAAAATACGCTGCCCTGCACATTTTCATCGTTGCGCAATAATTTAATTTGATTGGGAATTTCATTCGGATTGCGCCATGCAGGTGTTGGCTTTTCTATCGCACGATACACACCATGACCAATATATAATTGTTTGCCGTAACTGTTCGCGCTCCACCAATCAAGCAGCGTTGCATAATCGCAAGACCTGCTGTTTATCTCCCAATATATTTGAGGCACTACATAATCTATCCAGCCTTCTTTCAGCCATAATAAAACATCAGCATAGAGATCATCGTAACAGGTTTGACCTGCTTTTGTATCGCTGCCTCCTGCATCAACAGAACTGTTTCTCCATACACCAAAAGGACTTATTCCGAATTTTACGTAAGGCTTGTATTCAATCACCGCATTATGAACCATCTTCACAATACTATCGCAGTTGCTGCGCCGCCAATCATCTTTGGTTAAACCATTTCCATATTGAGCGAAAGTTTTTCCATCCGGAAATTCTTTGCCTGCAATGCGATAAGGATAGAAATAATCATCCATGTGCAGTCCATCAATATCGTATCGCTTTAAAATATCGATCACAACATTGATAAAATAATTTCTTACTTCAGGCAACCCGGGATTAAAATATTTTTTATCTCCATAATTTAAAAACCATTCAGGATGTTGCCTTGTTATATGATTGGATGCAACCTGTGTAGTTAAAGTTTGCATTGCCCTGTATGGATTTATCCATGCATGAAATTCCATTCCCCGTTTATGCGTTTCATCAATCATGAATTGTAATGGATCGTAATAAGGAGAAGGTGCAATGCCTTGCCTGCCGGTTAAATACTCACTCCACGGTTCGTAAGATGAAGGATAAAATGCATCGGCTGCAGGACGTATCTGAACGATCACTGCATTCATTCCTATTTGCCTTAATCTTGTGATGATGTTGATGAATTCCTGTTGTTGCTGAAACGTGCTGAGATTTTTGCTGCTTGGCCAATCAATATTATTTACAGTAGCAATCCATGCTGCACGAAATTCGTATTTGGGTTGACTGCTGAGCGTTGACAGTTTACAAAAAAGCAAAATGAATAAGTACCAAAACAATTTCATCATCTGGAGTAGATACGCTTTATAGTATTGTGTTTAACCACTGTTCTGATTTTTAAAATGAATTACTGCGCGCAAAATAAATTATCAATACTCAAGTCATGCAAACGGAGAATTTATTTTGTTAACGAACTTTACACGCAACTATTATTTCATTTATACAATCATACTACAATAACCCGTTGTTCGGCTAGCCAGGCAGGTAAAACAGGGAGCAAATATTATTTAATACCGGTTAAACACATACAAACAGAGACAAAGAGAGGCAAAACACAGACAAAACATATAATCTTTCTATATTTTGCCTGATTTTTTTTATTCTTTAAATTGATATTGATAATATTTATCCAATACCTGTTAAGGGATTTTGCCTTCCTTTCTGCCCGTTAAAATCTTTGTCATCATTTTTTTGCTGCTGTTTCTTCTACCTAAAACGAGCTTTCTGCCATCATCGCTGCATAAAAAGTTTTTGGGTATAACAGGAATATATTTACCCGCTGTGCGATTTGATTTATTTCGCTCTGTGTTTAAAACTTATGTGCCTGTGTTTCTTATGTAGTGAGCAAAAAATTTACCACGCAAATTAACTTAGAAGCACATAGTAAAAATGTTTATTATTGAATTCCAATTATTTTAATCACATAACGGGTTATGAATACTCTACCATTAACTGAAGTCTGGCTGCGTGGCAAATTACCATCTGTTCCCTTGTTGTTGCAACCTGCAGCACATGCATTGTTGCAGGCAAAAGAAGAAATAAATGAGTTGATGAAAAATTTTGATGATGTATTGTTGTGGGAACAACCTGCAGGCCTTGCTTCTGTTGGTTTTCATTTGCAACATATAGCAGGTGTGCAGGATCGCCTGTTTACGTATGCAAAAGGAATTGTATTAAATGAGCACCAGCTGAATTACTTAAAAAGTGAAGGCAAAGAAGATGCAGTCATTACATCAGTGATGCTTGTTGAAAATTTAAATCGCCAAACAGGAAAATCAATTGAACAATTACAGCAAACTGATGTACATATTTTAACTGAAACAAGAGGTGTTGGGCGCAAACAAATTCCTTCTACTGTGACCGGGTTGTTGTTTCATGCAGCGGAACATACTATGCGACACACAGGGCAACTATTGGTTACAGTTAAAATATTGACCTCACACCAACCCCTCTCCACTTGTGGAGAGGGGCATTAATTCACCCAACTCACCTAAATGCAATCATAAAAAAAAATTTTACTTAACTGCTGTGTTTATTTTTGAAATATGCAAACTCCAATTGGTGTTTTTGATTCGGGTTATGGCGGCTTAACTGTTTTGAAAGAAATTACAAAACGTTTGCCGCAGTATGATTATATCTATCTCGGCGACAATGCAAGAGCGCCTTATGGCAATCGTTCTTATGAAACAGTATATCATTATACATTGCAATGTGTTGATTGGTTGTTCAAACAAAATTGCCCGTTGATCATTCTTGCCTGCAACACGGCTTCTGCAAAGGCTTTGCGTACTATTCAACAAAATGACCTGGATAAAAAATTCCCCGGTAAAAAAATATTAGGCGTTATACGTCCAACAACAGAAATAATCGGTGATCATTCAAAAACAAACCATGTTGGAATAATGGCAACAAACGGCACAGTGCAATCGCGATCGTATTTAATTGAGATAGAAAAATTTTCCGCTGATACAAAAGTTGTACAACAGGCTTGCCCGATGTTGGTTCCGCTGATTGAGAATAATGAATTTGAAAATGAAGCAGCAGATTATTTTATTAAAAAATATATAACTGAATTATTGAAGCAGGATGATGAAATTGATACGATTTTACTTGCCTGCACACATTATCCTTTAATAAAAAAACAGATTGAAAAATTTTTACCAAAAGATATCATAGTAATTGCGCAGGGAGAAATTGTTGCAGCAAGCCTGGAAGATTACTTAAAGCGTCATGCAGAAATTGAACAGCAGCTTTCAAAAAATAAATCCATTCAATTTTATACAACCGATTCTGCTGAAGAGTTTAATGATCATGCAAGCATATTTTACGGAGAGGAAGTAAAAGCTGAACATGTAGAGTTATAATGAATAAAATTTTAAAGAAAATTTTTTATTCTTATGTTTATCGTAATATTGCAATATTAAACTAATAAAATGGGTGCCACTAAAACGGAGCATTTTACAGATAAACAAAATTCAATTGCAACCATGGCAAAAGCCCTGGGCCATCCGGCAAGAATTGCTATTGTTGAATATCTTATTAAGATGAACGAATGCATCTGCGGTGATATTGTAAATGAATTGCCACTTGCCCAGCCAACCGTTTCACAACATTTAAAGGAATTGAAAAATGCTGGCCTTATAAAAGGCAGTATCGAAGGAAATTCTATTTGCTATTGCATAGATGAAAAGACGATTGAAAAATTGCAAAATTATTTTGCCGCCATTTCAAAAAAATTGGAAAAAAGAAATACTTGTTGTTAAATATTTAAGATTATGGAAACTGCAGAACAATTAAAAGAACTGGTAAAGCAGAAATACAGTGAGATTGCTTTACAGGATAAGGAAACCAATCAATCCTCCTGCTGCGGTTCCGGTTGTTGCAGTACTGAAGTTTATAATATCATGTCTGATGATTATTCCGAATTAGAAGGTTACAATCCTGACGCTGATCTTGGCTTAGGTTGTGGCTTGCCAACACAATTTGCAAAAATAAAAAAAGGTGATGTTGTTGTTGATCTTGGCAGTGGCGCGGGTAATGATGCTTTTATCGCAAGGCATGAAACAGGTGAAACAGGAAAAGTAATTGGCATTGATTTTACGCCTGCAATGATAGAAAGAGCAAGAATTAATGCAGATACAAGAGGCTTTTACAACGTAGAATTCAGACAGGGAGATATTGAAAAAATGCCTGTTACTTCGAATGTAGCAGACGTTGTTGTAAGTAACTGTGTTCTGAATTTAGTTCCAAATAAATACGCAGTTATGCAGGAGATATTCAGGGTATTAAAACCGGGTGGTCATTTTTCAATTTCTGATATTGTTCTGGAAGGTTTATTACCAGAACAAATTAAAGAAGCAGCAGAAATGTATGCAGGTTGTGTTTCAGGTGCAGTGCAAAAACAGATATACCTTGAATTAGTAGAAGTAAGTGGTTTTAAGAATATTACAATTCAAAAAGATAAGTCCATTATAATTCCTGATGACATACTTCAAAAGTATTTATCGGAGAATCAGCTCAGTGCATTCACGCAATCTGATACAGGAATCAGAAGTATTACTTTATATGCTGAAAAACCAATAGAACAAGCTTGTTGTGATGGAGATTGCTGCAAATAATCTTTTTTGGAAAAAATATCGCAAGCCAATTATCATTACTATTTCTGTAATTGTGCTAAATGTGATTTTTGGCTTTGATGCAAAATTTACATTCATAAATATTATTTGGTTATTTATATAATGTAATCATGAAAAAAATTTTGGTATTATGCACCGGTAATAGTTGCCGCAGCCAGATAGCAGAAGTTTATTTAAAAAAATTTGCAGGCAACAAAGCTGAAGTATACAGTGCCGGTGTTGAAACGCATGGAGTTAATCCCCGCGCTATTGAAACAATGAAAGAAGATGGCATTGATATTTCTCATCATACCTCGAATAATGTGAATGAATATCGTAGTGTTAAGTTTGATTATGTAATTACTGTTTGTGATAACGCAAAAGAGCGTTGCCCGTTTTTTCCTTCAGCGGCAAAAAAATTTCATCATAATTTTCCTGATCCTGCAAAAGCAACCGGAACTGATGATGAGATCAGGAAACAATTTGCATTAGTGAGAGATGAAATAAAAGATTATTGCAAAAAGTTTATTGCAGAAAACTTATGAACGAATGCATTTACAATCATAGCTGATAAAAGCTATGCCGTACAAGTGAGTGATCCGCTGCGTCGGACTTCTTGAAAGACCAAAGCTTACCATATAAAAAATTAAGTTGTAGCTATTTCTTTTTCCCAACCTGTTTCTTTTAACGCCGGATCTTTTTCTTTTTTCAAAAAATCGCCTTGTGCAGATGCGCTGCCAACACTTTCATTCATCAACGCATCATCAGGTAAAATTTTTACAGGTTCTTTCCATGAAATGCTTTCATCGTTGTATGCAGGATTGGATAAAGAGTTATAACAGGAGATTAAACTCCATCTTGGTTTATCACTTGTATTAGCTTCAGAACGATGTAAAATATTGCTGTGAAAAAATAATGCATCACCGGGTTCCAATTCAACATAAATATGTTCCATCGTTTGTAAAGCATGATTTACCATCGTCATATCAGCGCCAACCTGTTCCCCTGCAAAACCATGATTTACCCTGCCCATTTTATGCGAACCTTTAATCACCTGCAAACAACCATTGGCTTTGTTGGCTTCGGTTAAAGCTATCATTACACTCACCAATTGGTCAGGAAATAAAAACTGGTTCTTATACCAATACCCATAATCCTGGTGCCATTCCCATGCACCGCCAACACGCGGTTCTTTCTGCATAAGCTTGGTGTGAAAATGACAAACAGGTGAATTGCTGTCCAGCACCTTTGCAGCAGAATATACCATCCGTTCACTGCGCAACATACAACTGTACACATCATCGCCTGGCGTAAACCATAAAGTGAGTTTTGTTTTTTTACCGGTTTGATCATTCAGGTCAAGCGCATTATTTTTTACAACATCATCATCAATGGCAATGTTATACAGCTTATCAATTTCTTCTTTTGAGAAAAAGTTTTTTACAATCACATAACCATCGCGGTGAAATGCTTTTACTTCAGCACCGTTGAGAACATGAGCCATAACAACCGTTTTATAAAACGAAGGTAGAAATTATTCAGAGATCACTGTTTTGCAGCTTACTGATCATCAGGTAGCCAATATGTAATTCATCCGGCATATTGTTGTTTGATGCGGTTAAATTGATGGAATATTTTTCTTTCACATCAACAGGCAAGATATCTTCAATCTCATACAAATCATCTACATCAATTCCATACTTATCATCAATATGCGATTCAGCTCCTTTGAAACCATGGTGCTTATAAAATGCTGTTTGCTTCGATTTGCGTATTGCTTCGCCTTTATCTTTTGCAACCGTCACAATTTTGTAATGATATTCTTCAAACTCATTTTCTTTATAACCGCCAAGATTTATAAAGAACAATTTTGTTTTGCTTTCATCGCTCACTGCATCTTTCTTTTCAGTTATCTGCACAATATGATCATCAACATATTTTATTTCACGCCACGCATCAATATGAATATCGCCCTCAGCTTCTTTCCAGAAAGCCTTCATTTGGGGTATCAATTCTTTTAAAGTTTTTTCTATTCCAAAGAATACATCATGCTGTTCTGTAAATCTTCCTGTTGGTGTGCAACCTATTATTACCATAAATAATTTCAGATCACTCATATTATTTGTTATCGCATTAAAAATAAGCTATTCATCATTCTCACTTTCACCACTTACAATTTAGATTACCTTTGTGCAAATTTAAGATGATGAGTTTTGAAGAATTAGGCTTGAATGAGCAATTGCTGGCATCAATAAAGGAGTTGGGTTTTGAAACGCCAACAGCCATTCAGGAAAAAGCTATTCCGGTTTTATTAAGCGGTACAAAAGATTTTATCGGCCTTGCTCAAACAGGCACCGGTAAAACTGCTGCGTTTGGTTTGCCTTTGCTGCAACTGGTTTCTACAACGGATAAGCACCCGCAGGCATTAATTGTTTGTCCAACAAGAGAGTTATGCATCCAGATCGTAAACGACATAGAGTCATTTAAAAAACAGATGCGTGGAATAAGTGTGGTAGCAGTTTATGGTGGCGCAAGCATTGGCATGCAAATAAAAGATATTAAAAGAGGTGTGCAGTTAGTTGCAGCAACTCCCGGCAGACTGATCGATTTAATTGAACGCAAAGCCATTAATCTTGAACAGATAAAATATGTTGTACTGGATGAAGCCGATGAAATGCTGAACATGGGTTTCCAGGATGATATTGAATTTATTTTACAGAACACACCAAAACGAGATTCAACATGGTTGTTCAGTGCAACGATGCCGCCGGAAATTCGTAAAGTTAGCAGGCGTTACATGAAAGAACCTTTTGAATTAACTGTCGGTAAAGCAAACACCGGCAATAAAAATATAGATCATCAATATTATGTTACACCTGCGCAACGCCGTTATGAAACATTAAAACGTCTGATAGATTTTAATCCCGGTATTTATGGTTTGATATTTACACGAACCAAAGCAGACGCGCAGGAAATAGCAGAGAAGCTTACACGTGAAGGTTATGATATTGATGCATTGCACGGCGATCTTACGCAACAGCAGCGCGATAAAGTGATGGGGCAGTTTCGTGATAAAAGTTTGCAATTATTAATTGCAACAGATGTTGCTGCACGCGGCATTGATGTGCAGGGAATAACCCATGTTATCAATTATGAATTGCCTGATGATACCGAAGTGTACACACATCGCAGCGGCAGAACAGGCCGTGCAGGTAATACAGGCATCAGCATGAGTATTATACACGCGCGTGAAATGTACCGGTTGAAACAAATAGAAAAAATGGTGCAGCAGCCATTTCATCGTTTCGAAATTCCTTCAGGAAAAGATGTTTGCCGCAAACAGTTTTTCTTTTTTATGGATAAGTTGCTGCAGGCAGATATAAGTCATGGCGACTATGAAACATATATACCGATGCTTACAGAAAAATTTGCAAACATCAGTAAAGAGGAAGTTTTAAAACGTGTTGCTGCATTGGAGTTTGACCGCTTCTTAAAATATTATGAGAATGCGGAAGACCTGAATGTGCGCGAAAGAGATAATGTTCGTGATAGAAAAACATCTGGAAGAAATGACAGAAGGGAAGATACACGTGACAAAGGAAGAAGCCGCCAACAGGAATACAATGCCAATGGAGATTACACAAAATTGTTTGTGAACCTTGGCAGTAAAGATGGTTTTTACAAAGCAAGTTTTTTACAATTTATTCTGGATATGAGCGATCTGCGTAAAGATGTGCTGGGTAAGATCGATATGCGTGAAATGAATAGCTGGGTGGAAGTTGACAGTAAAGCAGCCAAACAAATGGTACGTGCGATAGATGGCAAAAATTACAAAGGCAGAAGAATAAGAATGAATGATGCGAACAGCAGGTAATATAGTTCATGGTTTATTGCTTGTAGATCATAGCAAAGAACAGTGAACTACTGAAATATTGAACTTATTTGCTTTATATTTTAAACTCGTGAACAATTGAATTGTAAACTTTTAAAACTTCTGAAACAACATTTAAACTTCTTTAACTGCTTGATTCTTTCTGTAATTTCTATACGCTACAATTGCGCTGAGCATAGTAAGGAGAGCGCCAACTAAAAACGGTGCGCCTGGAAATATGAATGGTGCGTCTTTTCCTGTGAAGTAAGAAAACAAGCCTGTCATTAGCACCGGCCCGAATATAGCACATGTACTCATTAAACTTGTAAGGCCACCCTGCAATTCACCTTGTTCATTTGCAGGTATCTCACTGGATATTAATCCCTGTAAAGCTGGCCCTGCAATGCCGCCCAGGGCATACGGTATCATAAATACAAACATTTCCCAGCCTTGTGTAGCGAAAGCAAATAAAATAAAACCGATGCTGTATAACATCAACCCGACGTATACACTGCGTTCCTGTCCAAGCTTTGGAATAATAACACGAATTAATAAGCCTTGTACCAAAGCTATCATTATGCCAATAAAGCCTAATGAATAACCGCCCCACTGTGCATTCCAGTTAAATTTCTTCATGTTATAATACAGCCAGGTGCTTAGTATGGCATGCGCAGAAAGATAAATAAGGATGATGGAAAAGATAAGTCCTGACAGGTTTGGATATTTTTTAAACTGCATCAATGCGCCAACAGGATTAGCACGCTTCCATTCAAATTTTCTACGCCTGTTCAGCGGCAGTGATTCAGGTAAAATAAAATATCCGTATGCACAATTCACTAAACTTAAAGCGGCCGCTGCAAAAAAAGGAACGCGTGTTCCAAATGTTGATAGCTGGCCGCCCAATGCAGGACCAATTATAAAGCCTAAACCAAACGCAGCGCCAACCAAACCAAAATTCTGTGCGCGCTTTTCAGGTTCGCTTACATCGGCAATATATGCAGTGGCTGTAGTAAAACTCGCTCCGGTCATTCCGGCAATAATCCTTCCAATGAATAACCAACCGAGTGTTGGTGCAAAACCCTGGAAGAGATAATCAACGCCAAACCCCAACAAAGAAAAAAGTAAAACAGGCCTGCGCCCATAACGATCACTCAGATTGCCCATTAATGGTGCGCAAACAAATTGCATCAAGGCGTAAGCAAGCGTGAGCAGGCCATTCAACTCAGCAGCGCGGCTTAAGCCTTTGCCGGTAAGTTGTTTTATGAGGTCAGGTATAACAGGAGCAATAATTCCAAGCCCGATCACATCAATCAATACAGTAGTAAAAATAAATCCAAGCGCAGCGTTAGTATTTTTTCTCATTTAGAGGCGGTTGAGTTTATTGCTCAAAGCTGTAAGATAATGATCGTTGAGTAAATTAATTTCCTGCGAGGAAAACCGCATTTGCAAATAGCATTTTTCCGTTTTGCCAGAACAAGCGGAACAATACATCATCATTAAAAATAATTATATCGCCATTGCCGTATTTTTTTTCTCCGATCACAACACCCTGCTTTAACTGCGGTTTTAATTTACTGCCTACAAAGCCCGCTGTATAAGCGTTTGAAGACAATATGCCCACATTCCATCCGCCCTTTATTGCTGCATATACTCTTGCATCCTGTTTTAAGGTGTAATAATAATCAGGATAACCATATGCTATCGGATGCGTGCTGTCTAACCGAACTTTATAAATAGCACCGGGAATGAATGTAGTAAGATCATCACGCTCTGCATTACCATATGTTTTTTGAATGATGGAATCTGAAGAAGTTGATGAATCCTTTATCAATTTAAAACCGCTCCAATCGAATGAAGCAAGTTTGGCCGCACCTCCTTCGGTTGCAACGATCTTTCCTCCTGATTGAACAAAGTTGCCAAGCTTTGATGCAACATCATTATCATTTAATGTACGATAATTTCCATCAGGCATTATCAATACATCATAATCCCGGAGATCGATATCACCAAGATCTTCTTCCATTAATTGCGTTACAGGATAATTGAGTTCGTTATCAAAAAAGCTCCATACTTCACCTGCTGCAGTATGCGATACATTATTGCCGGTAAGCACAGCCACCTTTGGTGCTTTAATAAAGTGTACATCCTGCGAACCAAAATCTGCGCCTGCATCCATAAACCCTGTTTGCACTGCATAAGGCTGAATATTGTACGTACTGCATGCCGCATTCACTGCATCAAGCCAGTTTGATTTATTATTTCCTTTTAGAACAATAAGCGTTCCGCGATCAAAAACTCTTCCGGTGTATGTAAAAGGATCCACTGCAAAACGCACATGAATATTTTGTGACAACAAATTCGCAAGCACTTTTGCTGCATTGATTGATGTGTAAGGAACCAACACACCGTAGTTAGTTTGTATTGCTGTAATTACCGGCGTTGAGGGATATGCAGCAAGCGACAACTTATCTTTTACAGACCATGCATTCACACCATATGCGTAGGGAACACTCCACGCTGTTATATCGTAAGTTGCCGAATCTACCAGCTTGCTTTGCTGTTCAAATAAAACCTTAACCATTCTGCCCTTGGGCTGCAATGTGCTCACTGCTATCTGGTAACCTTCGTTTTTAAATGCTTCTGTTTTATTATCAAAATAATTATAACCGCTGAAAGAATTATTACTTGTTACACCATAAGTAATGCTGTTATTGTCTAATAATTTTTTTACCGCTTCTATTTTATTTTGATCAGAAGATGTTAACACATAAATTGTGTTTTCAAGACCAACACCATTTATATTATTATCGAAATATTTTTTGAATTCCGTTACGAGTTGTTGTGCATTATTAGCTGAAACTTCAATAGTTGAAATACTTGATGTGTAATGATGCAACACTCTGTCAGCAAGCGTAAGTGTATCGCCGCTGCTTGTTTTTATACCAAGTCCTGCACCAATTCCGCCTTGCTCATATGTCATTCCAATTGCGCCACTGTAGATTGGATAAGTATCGCCGTAAGACGGATAGAACAAATCGAATACCTGCTTCGTGAAATATAACCAGCCATCCGCATCAAAATATTTTGCATTGTTTTTTCCAACCTGTACCTGAAAATCTTTTTGCCATTGAGTTATCACTTCATGATAAGGCTGTGCAGCAGGAGCAAAATAATAAGGCGCATCATACTCCTGTTCATGCAAATCAACATGCACCTGCGGCAACCATGAATTATATAATTTTAATTTTTGTTGAGATTCACTTTGTGTTTGCCATGCCCAATCCCTGTTCAGATCAAAATTATAATGATTGGTTCTTCCATAAGGCCAGGGTTCATCGTGCTCGCGGCTTTGCGGGTCTGCATTGAAGTTTTTACCAACAGCATTGTTATACCAGTTCACATAACGGTCGCGGCCATCAGGATTCTGGCAAGGATCAATTATTACCACAACATGCTGCAACCATTGTTTTGTTTGTGTGTTTGAAGGATCAACCAATGCATACAAAACTTTCATCGCAGCTTCACTGCCGGATGGCTCATTGCCATGCACATTATAACTTAACCAAACAATTGCAGGTGCATTCACATCTGGGGCAGAATTATCTTTTTGCAAACCTGCAAGACGCAGGTTATTCAACCGTATATTTTCTAAATTCTGTATGTTTTGTGGCGATGATATAAAAGCAACGATCATATCTCTGCCTTCATTTGTTTGGCCATATTGCTGCACTTTAACCATTGATGGCGCTGCCTGTGCAACTGCATTAAAATAGCCGTCAATCTTATAAGTTGGCGTAAAATGTTCACCTAATTCGTAACCTAAGAATTGTTTTGGTGAAGGAATGTTTTGGGCAAAAAGAGTAATAGCGATAAATACCAAGAAAACTGAGCAAACTATTTTTTTCATATAAACAAATATCGGAGTTTGAAGTGATGATGATAATAATTCTATCCACCGCTGCAACGCGCTATACCTGATTTTGCTTTTTGGTCCATTGAATCTTTGTAATCATGATCCTGCATGGCAAGACATTTTTTATAATATTGAATCGCCAGCGCTTTATTGCCTTGCTTTTCGTAGATCATTCCTATTTGCAAAGCAGCGCGCGAAGCATAATATTCTGTTCTGCTCTCGCCCAGAGAAATGGCAATGAGGTAATCTTTAATGGCTGAATCATCCCGGTTCATGTCATCATATATTCTTCCGGTTCGGTAAGTAAATTCAAGCTGGTCAACAGGATCTGAAAAATCATTTGCAGTTTTATCCTGAAGCAATGCAATTGCCTGGTCATTATATCCGCCATCATTTAAAATGCGTGCTTTCAATAAAATAACATTAGGCCACCTGCCCGATTTTGCGTTTTTATATGCTTCTTTATCTGCGTCAGTATCTGTATTGCCGCGCTTTAAAAGCATCTCTTTTGCATTGTTCGCAGCAGTCATATTTCCTTGCAAATAATAACACCAGCTTAATTTTTCGCAGGCATCTTTTACATAAAAATTGCCTTTAAAATGCGATAAGAAATATTCATAATTTCTTATCGCATCTGTTAATTCAAGATGACGCATTTGTACATAAGCCAGTTCAAAATTCCACACCGGTGTTTGCATATATGCAGATGAATTATTCCTGTTTTGAATAATGCTGCGTGCATATTCATTCATTTTATTATTGATGGCAAGATTAGCAGCCATGTAAGCAAGCAAATGATTATTCACCAGATCGAATCTTCTTTGATTGATAAATTTAAAAACCTGGGCAGGTTGGTTTTGTATGTAGAACATTACATAACAATAATAAAACGCAGCTTCGTTCGCAAACAACTTAGCATATACATCGTTACTGTCTATCACGCGTTGCATTAATGCCATGCCATTGCTAATAGAACCTTTTATACCAAATAATCCAGCCAGCCATTTATACCCATCGGGAATAGTGCCTGCTACCACCTGCATCGGTCCATATAGCATATTGTTTGGCATAAATGCGGGAAACTTTTTTTTATTGTCTTTTATTAAAGAAAATGCTTTGCGAAAATCCCATCCTGCAGACCAGCGCTCACCAAATTTTATTTCAACACAAGCCTGTTGTATCAACACAACAGCGCGACTGTAATTGTAAAACGGAGATGAATCAGGACCATTATCAAGCTTATCGAGATAATCATCAAAATGCGGTTCACGCACTTTTAATTCTGCAGGATCTTCATTAAAGAATAATATAAAAAAATCAACGTAACTATCTAAAAGATCAGGTATGAGGTTATCGGGATTTTGCTGTCTTGCCAGTGCTGTAAGCTTTTGACCATTCACTAAACGCAGACTAGTGATTTCTTTGTAAGCCTGTTGGCAGGTTGCATCAAAGTCATATACTTTATCCGCATAGGCAGCAATAAAAAAACAAAAGCTAAACAGGAAAAAGAAAATTAATCTCTGTGCAAAAGATTTCATTGGCCCGAAAATAAAAAAGGACGTTGGTTTCAACGTCCTTTTTATAAGATAAAGATGTTAATGTTGTAATTATTTCATTTCGACAGCGGCATTCAGTTCATCATCAACAAGAATACGGCCGCAGTTTTCACAAACGATGATCTTCTTGTGCTGGCGAATTTCGCTCTGGCGCTGAGGAGGAATTGCATTGAAGCAACCACCACAGGCATCTCTTTCAACAGGAACTACAGCTAAGCCATTGCGATAATTTTTGCGGATACGATCATAAGAATACAGCAGGCGATCATCAATATTCTGGCGTGCATCTGATGAAAGTTTTGAATAATGTTTTTCTTCCTTTTCGGTATCAACAATAATTTTTTCAAGCTCACCTTTTTTCTGCTTTAATGAAGTGTCTTTATTTGCAATAAGCTTTTTGGTTTGCTCAAGCACTTTGGCTTTTTCTGCAAGCTCTTCATTTGCATCACGAATATGTTTTTCAGCCAGCTTACCTTCCAGCTCCTGCATTTCAATTTCTTTGGTAATAGCTTCGTATTCGCGGTTATTTTTTACAGCATCGCTTTGTTTCTGGTATTTTTTTACCAAAGCATCCGCATCTTTTATTGCGTTTTTCTTTTGCTCTATGAACTCAGTAATACCGTTGATCTCTTCTTCGATCCTTGTTTGGCGGCTATGCAAGCCCTGGATCTCATCTTCAAGATCACTAACTTCCATAGGTAATTCACCTTTCAGGATCTTTATTTCGTCAAGCTTGCTGTCAATTTTTTGCAGGCGTACAAGGGAAGAAAGTTTCTCTTCAACTGAATATTCTTTTACTGCTGCCATATAATTTGAATTTTATAAAAAATACTGAACGGGGTTTGTTCCCGTTTTTGTTTTGAGGACGGCAAAGTTAGGGAATTTTGCCTGCAAAACCGAATGTAAAAGATCAATAGTAAACTGCTCGCTCTCCCAATGGCCTATATCGACGATCACCATTTTTTTATCCGCGTCAAAAAATTCATGGTATTTTATGTCGGCAGTTACGTATATATCTGCTTTTTCAGCCAGCGCGCTTCCAATTAAAAAGCTGCCGGTACCACCACAAACAGCAATTTTTTTAACAGGTTTTTGTAATAATTCTGTATGCCGGATAACTCGTAAATTGAATGCCTGTTTAAGCAAGGTGAGAAATTTAATCTCCAAAACAGGCTGCGACAACTCTCCAATTAAGCCACTTCCAATGTTATTATGGCTATTTGAAAGCGCTACTATATCATATGCAACTTCT
This sequence comes from Bacteroidota bacterium, assembly GCA_013289015.1. Lineage (GTDB taxonomy): Bacteria > Bacteroidota > Bacteroidia > Chitinophagales > Chitinophagaceae > Parafilimonas. The sequence continues at coordinate 19,460 of JABDAV010000061.1, forward strand.
TCATAAGGATGTGCAGCAAATAAAGCATTAAGTATCCTCTCTTTTAAATAAGAAGGAAAGATCACTTCTGTTTTCACTTCATTTTCTTCATGGCGAATATTCTTTTCACCAACAAAAGGAGTGGTATTTTCACCGGCCTTGAATGTACCTTTTCCTTCAGCATTAAAACTGCATTCGCTATAGTTGCCGATGTTTCCTGCACCTGCATTGAAAATTGCATTGCGCACTTTTTCTGCATGATCACCGGGAATAAAAGTATAGAGCTTCATCAACATGCTTTCTTTGGGTAGCAGTACGCGCCTGTTTTGCAGGTTCAATTGATCGGCAATCTTATTATTTACACCACCAATTACGTTATCAAGGTTTGTGTGAATTGCATAAATAGCAATGTCGCTTTTTATAGCGTTGATAATTGTTCTTTCAACATAATTTTTCCCGTTTATTTTTTTTAATCCTTTAAAAATAATCGGGTGATGGGCAACAATAAGATTACAGTTTAATGCTTTTGCTTCATTAACCACTGCTTCAATAGCATCAAGTGTGCATAGAACCCCGGTGCATTCCCAGCCGTCATTGCCTGTGATTAATCCGGCGTTATCATAATGTTCCTGCAAAGAAATTGGAGCAAGTTCTTCAAACACTGTTATTATTTCTGCAATCTTCATATTGTTGATTTGATCTGTGCAAATTATGAAATGTAAAAGCTAAGATATCCTGCTTTTCAATTTTGAAAACTGCTTGTTTATTTTTGTTTGATGGAAGCCGGAAATTTTTTTTTGTATAATGGTGAAATGATTGCTTCGGGCAAACCTGTTATTACTGCGGACAATCGCTCGTTTCGTTTTGGTGATGGCTTTTTTGAAACTATGAAAATGATTGATGGCAATATTGTTTTAAGCGACAATCATTTTCAACGAATGTTTTCTTCTTTAAAATTATTGAAGTTTCAAACTCCTGATGATTTTACTATTGAACATCTGACTGAAGTAATAAAAAAAACTGCTGCAAAGAATGAACACACAAAACTTGCAAGAATACGCTTAACTATTTTTCGCGGAGATGGAGGTTTGTATGATGTCGCAAACAATTTTCCTAACTATATCATTCAAACATGGAAAGCAGATGAAACTTTTTTATCGTTCAATAAAGAAGGTTTAATAACCGGCATTTATGCAGATGCAAGAAAAGCCTGCGATGCATTTTCACACATCAAAACAAATAATTACCTGCCTTATTTAATGGGTGCTTTATGGGCAAAAGAAAACAAGTTGGATGATGCGATAATTCTCAATAATTATAACCGCATAGCAGACGCAACTATTGCCAATATTTTTTTGGCGAAGGACAATATTATAACAACTCCATCATTAAAAGAAGGTTGTGTTGCAGGTGTAATGAGAAGTTATTTGTTGCAGTCGTTTCAAAAAGAAAATATATCCTGCAGTGAAACAGAGATCAATATAAATGAATTGAAAGATGCAGACGAAGTATTTATTACCAATGCAGCCATTGGAATAAAATGGATACAACAATGCGAACATTATCATTATAAAAATGAGTTATCAGATTACTTATTCAACAAATTGATATTGCCTTTGTGGAAATGAGCCGCATTCAATTATTAAACGTTCAAAATGATTTTCAACGTTTAATTTTATCATTACTTAATTCAAAAGTTATATGAACAAATTCATGTTAGTGCCATTCTTTTGTTGCTTCAGTTTTTATAATTACATAAAAGCCAGTTCAACCATGATGCAAATAGATACTTTTATCAACAATCAACTTACAAAAAAAGAAAAAGCAGCAAGCCAGATATTATCATTTACCAGGTATTTAAATTCGTGTTGACTATCTTTTGTAAGATTAATATCACAGGTAAAGCTGCCATCTTTTTTCTTACTCATACTAACTGAATTATTCCAGTCGCTATTCAATCCCAATATTTCAATTGTTTCAGCATTATCAAAATTCGTAACGAATTTCACTTTGCAATAATCTTTCGTTTTGTAATAGGTTTTCTGTACCATGTTGAAATAAATTGATTCAGTGTTAATAATACCGCAAAGAAAAACTAACTCATTTTAAGAAATGGATTTTATACACGGATGTTGATAAAAAGTAAAGTGCTTAAAAAAATGATGTATCAAAGCTTTTTTATTTTAATATTCCTGAAACACACACCACTTGTTTCAACGTTACTATGCGAAGACTGCAAAGCAATATGCCCCGTTTTTGAAGCAGCATAACCAACATCATCTTTCCATTTGCCTGCTGCTTTTTGTTGCTTCCATGTGTCACTCCAAAGAGTATATTCAACAACTTTTTTCCCATTCAGCCAATGCTCAACCTGACTGTTGTTTACAATGATCTTTGTATGATTCCATTCGCCGGGTTTATTTGCAGCTTTAACTGACGGTGGCTGCATAGCATAATTGGCGCCCGTCTTCTGCCAGTCCTGTATTTTTTCAGGAAAGCCTTTATCATCTATTAATTGGTATTCAGGTCCGCTTAAATAACTGTGATCATAATCTTCAGTAACCATATATA
>JABDAV010000062.1 GCA_013289015.1 Bacteroidota bacterium
AAGCGCTGAAATATCCGGCTATTAATATTTTCTTATCAGGCTGAACAGCAATCTTATTTACATTGGCATCAGCGCCTTTACCGTTATCAGCATTAAATGTTGTATTTATGCTGCCATCGCTGTTTAATACGGCCATCGTTCCCTGCCAAACGCCATGGTAAAAAAGAAAATCACCGGTAATAAAAATCCTGCCATCCGCAAAAAGATGGAAAAATATTGGCAGGCGGTAATTTTGCTCATTTCAATAATACTTTAAAATCTTATATCGTAAGATTAAATGCAGATGGCAGTTTAGATAACAGTTTCAATTTTACACCCTTTGCAAAAACTTACGGCGACGTAAGCGATGGAGTGAAAGCAATCGCTACACAAAATGATGGAAAGATTGTATTGGGTTTTGAAACAGTAAACAATCATATTACGCATGAGTATAAGCCTAATGTTTTCAGATTGAATGAAGACGGCTCTCTGGATAACAGCTTTAATGCAAGCATGTTTAAAAGCAATACTTACTATAATATTTATTCAATAAAAATTCAAAACGATGGGAAAATATTAGTTGTGGGGAGTTTTACTGTTTATGTAAATGATAAAGAAATAAATAATTTAATAAGGCTTAACACAGATGGAAGTTTCGACGAAACCTTCAATGCCGGTGGTACAGGACCTAATGGAAGAATATATTCTGTAAGTCTTCAATCGGATGGAAGGATAATTATTACTGGACGATTCACATCTTTTAATAATACAGTGACTAATAGCCTTGCACGTTTAAATGTTGATGGAAGCTTAGATGCGTCTTATTCACCTTCTATACCAGATAATGATCTCACTTATCCTAACGCAATTGTTGACAGCAATGACAAGGTTATATTTCGATATTTTAATGGCTCTGGTGATATTTACAGCAGGATATTACGTTACAATTCTGATGGCAGTACCGATACCGAATTTGGTACAGAAAACAAAACAGATCATTTAGTTAGCGATATGGCATTGCAGGATAATAAATTATTATTAGGCGGCTTTATTGAATCATTCAACGGGAAATTACATAACCGCATAATGAGAATCACTACGCCGGAAATTTTACCTGTAACATGGGTATCAGTAAAAGCAACTTTAAAAAATGCAAATGATGTTGAAGTTGCCTGGCAAACTGCTGATGAATTGAATGTAAAAAATTATACCGTTCAGAAAAGCATTAATGGTGTAAGTTTTTCAAATCTTACTGTTAGGGCACCCGGCAAAGGCGTTGGTAACAAAGACTATGTTTACACCGATGTAAATGGCGCACTTGCCGGCAATAAAATTTACTACCGCATATTGGAAACAGATAAGGATGGTAAAACTTCTTATTCAAGTACCGTATTTGTTTTTGTTGAAAACGGAAATGTTTCAATTCAGTTATATCCGAATCCCGTACAGAACATTTTGCATGTTAAAAATTTAAACGCTGATGTTACTAAAACTATCAGCATCATAAATGCAGAAGGTACAATACTAAGCAGCTTACAAACTGCTTCGGATAATTGCGATATCAATACAAGTCATCTGACACCCGGAATGTATTATATTAAAATCAGTTCAGGTACCGATAACTACAAGTGCAAGTTTATAAAACAGTAAACGGAAATTTTAATAACAGTTTTAAACTACTGTTGTTTTGTAAAAACATAAAAAAGAGTAAAGAGAGATTGAAGCCAATCTCTCTTTACTTTATATCTTACAGGTTACCATTAACCCAAATTGAACAGAACCTGCAGCGAAGTGCATAATCAAATGTGAAAAAGAACAAGAAATATTTTGTCAATTCAAAAAAAATTATATTTTCCACCCGAATTAGTTAGTTAAACAACTATTACCAAAACAACTATTATTGCCTTATGAAACGAAATGTAAAAGGATTGACAATTGCTTTGATCGCAACTATTTTTTTTAGCGCCTGCAGCAACGGAAAAAAAACATCCGATGCAACCGGTTTCACTTATTCAGAAGATTTTCAAAACAAACTGCTTGAAGAATGTATAATGGCAGAAGACGGAAGTACCATCGAGATTCCCGAAGGGAAATTTTTATTAAAAAAACCATTATCTCTTGATGGAAAAAAACATTTAACCATTAAAGGCGCGGGCGCGGGAAAATCTCTGCTTTCTTTCCTGCATCAGTCAGAAGGAGGGGAAGGACTGCTCGTTACCAATTGCAACGATATCACTATTGAAGGATTTACTATCCAGGATGCAAAAGGCAATAATATCAAGTTGCTGAATTGCGATACAATTGCCATTCGTGATATGAACTCTACATGGACAAGCGGTTCAGACAGTACTAATGGTGATTATGCTTATTATCCCGTTCAATGCAAACACCTGCTGATGGAAAATTGTGAAGCATCTTATTCAAGCGATGCAGGTATTTATGTTGGTCAAACCATTAATGTTACTGTACGCAATTGTTATGCGCATGATAATGTTGCCGGAATTGAAATTGAAAACTGTATTAACTCAGATGTATATAAATGCAAAGCAGAAAATAACACAGGTGGAATTTTAGTATTTGATACGCCGGGCCTGCCTTTGCACAACGGAAGAAATGCGCGCATTTATGATAATGATTGCATCAGCAATAACGGGACTAATTTCGGTAAAGTAAGTTCAATGGTTTCAACTGTTCCGCCGGGCACAGGCATTATTGTAATGGGAACCGACAGCGCCGACTTCTATAACAACAGAATTTTCTATAACAAAACGGTGGGCATTGCAGTAATAGGTTTTCAGCTAACAGGCAAGCCTTACAACGATTCTTTGTATGGCCCTTATTGCACTGCTATCAGCATTCACGATAATAAGTTTGACAGCAAAACCATCTCAGTGCCCGATATGAGCAAAGACATGGGTAAGTTGGTAGCGCTTGGCTTAAAGGGTTATAAAGACATAATTGTTGACGGTTCTGCGGATCCGAAACTAAGAGACAGTAAAGGCCAGGTGCCTGATGATTACAAAATATGCATCCGCAATAACGGCGATATAAAATTTGCCAACCTTAATTTCTGGCAGGTGAAAGGCGAAAGTGATATTACTGACCATGTTGATCATGATCTTTCAAAATTCGACTGCGAACATACCGGCATCGGCGGCAATGCATCCAATTAATACTACCCTGTGTAAACGATAATGTGATGAAAAAGATCTCAATACTCTTAACTATTTGTATCTCTTGCTTTGTATTTATTTTTTTCAGCAGGTGCATGAACGGAAACGATATTGTTACAGTGGATGCCCATTATACAGAGCCATTTAAAAAGCTTTCGCAGTATCATTTCTTTAAAGGTGATATGAAAGACCTTACGCCGAATGACCGCGTATTGCCTTACGATCTTATTACGCCGTTGTTTTCAGATTATGCTTTGAAAGCAAGATTCGTTTGGATGCCCGAAGGCACATCAGCAAAATATGTAAAAGACGAAGTGCTCGATTTTCCCGTAGGTACAGTGCTTATTAAAAACTTTTATTTTCCAACCGATTTCAGGGATATTTCGAAAGGAAGAAAAATAATTGAAACACGTTTGCTGATTCATAAACAGGATAAATGGGATGCACTTGCTTATGTTTGGAATGATGAACAAACGGATGCCGATCTGAATATTATCGGCGATACAAAAAGCCTCGACTGGATTGACAAGAACGGTAATAAAGTGCATGATGATTATTCCATTCCTAATAAAAACCAGTGTAAAACCTGTCATGCTTTTAATGGTTCGCTTACACCGATCGGCCCTAAAGTACGCAATATGAACCATGATTTTTTATACATCGATGGTAAGACAAACGAACTGGATAAATGGGTGGCTGCAGGTTATCTTACCGGTTATAATAAAGCCGGTAACGGCAGCAACAAAATGGCAAAATGGGATGACCCGACTACGGGTGACATCAATGCGCGCGCAAGAGCTTATCTCGATGCCAATTGTGCTCATTGTCATAGAAAAGAAGGCATGGCAAATCCCACCGGTTTGTATTTAAACTTTACCAATCATGATGAGGCAAGTCTTGGCATTCTTAAAACACCTGAAGCGGCGGGAAGCGGCGGCGGAGATTTTCTGTATGATGTAATTCCGGGCAAACCCGATGAATCTATTATGCCGTACAGGATGACAATAGATGAGCCAGGTAAAATGATGCCGCAGATAGGAAGAAAACTGGTGCATACCGAAGGTGTTGCATTAATTAAACAATGGATAGCAGGAATGAAAGATCAATCTGCAGCCAATAATAACTAGCATTTTGTGAGTGGTGAATAGTGAATGGTAACTTACTCACAACTGACAACTCAAAACTGACATTATTAACAGAACATAAATTAAAATCCAAACTAACAAATTCTTAATTCATCCAAAACAATCTTGCCATGATGAAACTACTAAAGCGTATTTCAATCGTTATTGTATTAATTTTTTTCGGAAAAATATCCTTTGCACAAAATATTGCGGGATATGTAAAGAACAAGACAACCGGTGATCCGGTTCCTGCGGTATCTGTTACTATAAAAGGTACACACAGCGGCACTTTAACTAATGAGAAAGGATATTTTAAACTCCCAGCAGGCAAAGCAGGCTCCGTGGTGCTGGTGATATCTTCTATTGGTTATGAAACGCAGGAAGTAAATGCCAATGCCGGCGGTACTGATGTAAAGGTTGATATGGTTCCTTCATTTACCATCGGTAATGATGTTGTAGTTTCTGCAAGCCGCACGAGGGAACGTATCATGGAGTCACCTGTGAGCATCGAACACATCAGTTCGGCGCAAATAAAGAACTCCGCGCAAAACGATTACTACAATATTTTAAAAAATGTAGCGGGTATTAGCTTCACTCAATCCAGCCTTACCTTCAATTCTGTTTCAACACGTGGCGGCGCAGGAAGCGGTAATACAGGCCTGGGCCAGTACCTGGACGGAATGGACAACCGCGCGCCTGGACTTAATTTTCCTGTTGGTTCTTTTTTAGGACCTCCGCAATTAGATATTGAAAACGTTGAATTGTTGCCCGGCGCTTCTTCTGCATTGTATGGCTCAGGCGGGTTAAATGGTACTGTTGTTGTCACAACGAAAGATCCGTTTATTTACGAAGGATTGAGCGCAGAAGTAAAACAAGGCGTTATGCACCTGGGTAATTCAGATCCTGTTGGCGCCTCACCATATTATGATATCAGCTTCCGCTGGGCAAAAAAAGTGAGCGACAAGTTTGCATTTAAAATCAGCGGCCAGTACATACAGGCAAAAGACTGGATGGGAACCGACACTTCAAATTACGATCTTGAACATGGTGGAAAAATTCCCGGCACGCGTGCAACTGATCCCAATTATGTTGGTGTGAATGTTTATGGTAATGAAATTTCTGCAGGCATTACTGATCCCAATCCAAACAACTCATTGTTCGCAGGTGTTCTGGCAAGCCAGTTCGGCCCTGATCCTTCACAATGGCCAACTGCAGTACAGCAGTTGTATGCAACTGATGGTTCAAAACCTTTTACTGTTTCAAGAACGGGTTACAATGAAAGAGACCTGATGGATAACAACACAGTGAACCTGCGTTTGAATGGCGCTATGTATTATAAGATCAATGACAGGCTTACTGCAAGTTTAATGGCAGACTGGTCAGAAGGTAAAACGGTTTATACAGGAAGTAACCGCTATGCGTTTACTGATGCATCCATGGGGCAATACAAACTGGAACTGAAATCGAAGAACTGGTTTGTAAGAGCGTATACCACGCAGGAAAATGCAGGTAAAGCTTATGATATGGGCGTTACTTCTATTTATATGAATGAAGCGTTTAGTCCATCCATCAGCTATGATCAGAGCGGCAATATAGCCGGTGGCTGGTATCCTGATTATACGGGCGCATACATTGGTGCAAGATTACAAGGTGAAAGTGAGATGGATGCTAATAATGCAGCACGCGCTTATGCCGACAGAAACCGCCCGTTGCCTGGTACAAAAGCCTACCAGGATTTGTTTAACCAGGTTACAAACACACCTTTTCCGAATGGTTCAAAGTTTATTGATCACACAAGCCTTTATCATACCGAAGCGCAGTATAATTTTTCTGATGTTATAAAGTTTGCCGACGTTATTGCGGGTGCAAGTTTTAGAACATATACATTGAATTCAGAAGGCACTTTGTTTGCAGATGCTGATGGTCCTATCACTACCAATGAATATGGCGCTTATGTATCTGCTTCCAAAAAGCTGATCTCTGATAAGTTGAAATTAGGCGCTTCTCTCCGCTATGATAAGAATGAAAATTTTGATGGAAAATTCACACCACGTATTACAGCTGTATTTGAAGTAGCAAAGCAACAATTCATAAGAGCATCTTATCAGAATGCATATTCAAATCCTGATAACCGTTCTCAGTGGGAAATGCTTAACCTCGGCAGTTCAATTGAACTGGGCGGATTAACTTACCTGCATAACCAAAACCCTTTTGAGTTGGATAAATATCCTTTGTATACTGAATCGAGTTATAACAAGTATCAGCAATCGGGCGATAAGAGTGATCTTGTTGTACAGCAATTCGGAAAGTTTGTACCACCTTCCATCAATTCTTATGAATTGGGTTACAGGGGAGTTTTTGCGAACCGTTTATTGGTAGATGCGTATGGCTACATCGCTAAAAATGTAAATGTAATTGCATCGTATAGTGTTATACGTGTAAAGCCCAATGTGCCCGATTCATCTTTTTCTATCTGGTTCTCTTCACCTGATGCCAACACAACTTACGGATACGGTTTATCACTTACGTATTCACTCAATCATAACTGGTCAGTATCATTCAATACATCAAGAGATATGGGAAAGAATCCATCTGATTCCAACAAAACTGTTAACCTGAGTATACCGGGTTACCGTTTCAATGCAGGACTGAATAATTATGGCTTTGGTTATCAGAAAAGATTCGGCATGAATATAAACTGGAGATGGCAGGATGCAATGTATTCAACCGCAAGTTTCAGAAGCGGAGAGTTGCCTGCATCCAATGTTATAGATGCGCAGATCAGTTATAAATTTATTAAAGCCGGTTGCAAAATAAAACTGGGCGCTACAAACATTTTAAACCATTATACGGTTGACCAATTTGGCAACCCCGCAATTGGTGGTTTGTATTATGTAGCGTTTTCATACGGATTATAGTTGTTTAATATTAATATTCACCTAAATACAAAAGCTGCCATGTAATTGGCAGTTTTTGTTGTGGATGAAAGATGGATTGCTGCAACTGCCACGAAAGAAAATGAAGAAGATGATGTTAGTAATTATAAGTGGAAGCAGTCCTTCATTTTAAGACAACCGGCTTTATTTTGTAGCGTTTATATTTGAGTTGGCAGCAATAGTAATTATGCGTAATATATCCATACTAGTATTCCTTTTGATACTCACAGAAAGTTGCAAAACATATTCTTATTTTAATAGCCCAAACGATTTATTAAATGAGGATTGTCAAATTTTTTTAATTGATGGGACAAAAATTGATGGAAAGCTCACAGTTCAATTTGAAACCGGATATGATGTTGATAAGTATTTGAAGATATTAACAAGTGCAAACACAGAAAAGAAAATACCTATAACAGACGTAAAATATTACAAATACAATAATGAATTTTACTTTCCAAAAGAAATAAATCTTGAAGCGTATGAAATTCCTTTTCGGGACAAAGTATACACGCCAAATGTTAATAATATTTTGTTCCTAAAGAGGCTAACTAATGACAGTGCAAAACTTCAACTTTTTGAGTTGTTTAAACCTCGAACCAAGTCATCAGACGGTACTGACCAATATGATTATTATATTTCTTTTAATAATAGCAATAGATTTTTGTCATGGGATATTCGTGGAAATATATTTTTTCCAAATTTTGATGATAAGATGAGTAAAATTGTATCAGATTGTCCTTTATTGGCCGAAAAGATTAAACAAAAAGCAAACGGTTATACCGTTAAGCAAGTTTCGGTAGATGCAAAAAAAGATGAAGTAATAAAAAAGATTGTTGAAGAATATAATAAGTGTGAATAAAAACCGAGCACTGCTACCAGCAAATAGTGACTGGTGCGCAACCTCCCATAAAAATAATAAGCAAACGGGAGTTTTGGATGTTCCGAAGTATCTGTTCCCATGCAACAAACACGTAAGTGTTTGCAGGTTGTTGAGAACCCTTGAAAGTTACATCCCAGCCTTTGCCTTGCTGGTTTGCCTGAAATAATCTTTGCTCCCAACGATATATGCACCAAAGCAACTAAAGGTTTTTATTCCCTACAAGTGTTAGCTTTTCAACGTCATTCAAACCATCGTTGTCAGGAGTAAATCCTGCAGGCACAAAAAATATCAAATTGCTTGGGTTAATGCATATACTTTAATATCATCACAGTATAACATCCGGGAAGAAGTATAAAAAGAAATGCATAACCTGACCCCATTGATTAGTTGATTTTTAAAAAATTAATAAAAATATTTTCTGGTTGTTAAAGTTTTTGTATAATTTGGCTGTCCATTTTTAACCAATAAAAATTTTACTATGAAAAAAACAATCTACCTTTTGGGTGCTCTTTTGTTTTCTCTCTTATGTTTCTCCTCTAAAGCCAACACAGGCAACAAGACAACAACCGCTACGAACAGCGTTTGCTTCAATGACGGATTTTACAATTGGAACATTACTTACACCGGTTCCGGCGGATCTTACACAGCCACAGGAACTGTAAATGTTGATGGTACCAACTGGTCAGTTTACGGCTGGGGTAGTTTTGGTTCCCACATGGGTACTGTTGAATTACATGCTTCAAACCCTAACGCTGATGGCTGCCAGGGTGGTTATGTTGACTCATTTACATATTGGGGCAACGCTGAGATAGTTGGTAACGGGCCTAACACTACCTTCTCCGGAAGTGGTACCTGGGCTAATTACTGTTCAGGCAGTGTATTATTCACAGGCACCTGGGCTGCCAATGGCCCATGCAGCAGCAACCTGAGAACTTTGCCCTACGGACCTGCAAAGAACAAGGCTAATACCAATTCCTTAACAAGTAAAAACGCTTCCAACAGTGTTTGCTTTAATGATGGCTTCTACAACTGGAACATTACTTACACTGATCAGGGTGCCGGTAATTATTCTGTAACAGGTTCACTAAATGTTGATGGTAACACATGGACTGTTTGGGGTTCCGGTAATTTTGTAGGTCATGCAGGAACTGTAGAATTACACGCTCATAATCCAAACCCGGATGGATGTGTCAGCTATTCTGATTCATTCACATATTGGGGCAATGCTCAAATAATTGGTAATGGGCCAAATACGACATTCACCGGCAGTGGTAACTGGACAAGCTATTGCTTCGGTGGTGTATTATTCACAGGCTCCTGGGCTGCCAATGGCCCATGCAGCAGCAGCTTAAGGAATCTGCCTTATGGTCCTGCCAAGCACAAACCAAATCCAAATTCTTTGACAAGTAAAAATGCTTCTAACAGTGTTTGCTTTAATGATGGCTTCTACAACTGGAACATTACTTACACTGATCAGGGTGCCGGTAATTATTCTGTAACAGGTTCATTAAATGTTGATGGTAACACATGGACTGTTTGGGGTGCCGGTAATTTTGTAGGTCATGCAGGAACTGTAGAATTACACGCCCATAATCCAAACCCGGATGGATGTGTCAGCTATTCTGATTCATTCACATATTGGGGCAATGCTCAAATAGTTGGTAATGGGCCAAATACAACATTCACCGGCAGTGGTAACTGGACAAGCTATTGCTTCGGCGGTGTATTATTCACAGGTTACTGGGCTGCCAATGGCCCGTGCAACAGTTCATTAAAGTCACAGCCTAATGGTCCTGCAAAACATGCTGACATATTCTCGATGAAGATTTCTCCAAATCCTGTTAAGAATTCTTCTACATTAACATATAATCTTACAAAGGCATCACAGGTTAAGATTACCGTGTTTAACTACATGCAACAACCTGTACAAAATGTGGTAGACAGAAAGGAAACTACAGGAAATCATAATTATAGTATTAACGCATCTTCACTAACCAGTGGCAGCTATCGTGTTGTTGCTGTTGTTGATGGCAAATATTATACTTATGCCCTACAGGTAGCTAAATAGTTTAATTGTTTTTGCACAACAAAAAACCGCCTTTATTCAGAGGCGGTTTTTTTATTAGCGTTGTATAATGTGAACGCTGATTGCTTTATAAATTTTCCCGCAATCTTTGTTCTCTTTCTATGGCTTCAATCAAGCTCTTAAGTTCAATATGATACTAATGAATTCCAATAAAAACTGTATGGCAATATCAATCTATCAATGACAAGCGAAAGAAATTTATCTATTAACGCGAGTCAGGTTTAAGTATAAAGTAATCTATTAAAGTCCTTCAAGCTCATCCCCAATTCACGTTATTTAGTATGCGATAGTACAGGTTTAGCTATACATCCGGGTACCTTTTGCCATGGAGCTGAGAGGGAGCTGACAGGGGTTTAGTATGGGGTAATATCCCTATAAGGTTACTATAAGGTCTCTGTAAGGTTACTATAAGGTTACTATAAAGTCTCTATGAAAGTGAAGCTGGATGGAAAGGAATGATAGTTTTATACAGCTATTTACAAACAGGATATTATGGTATGTAAAATAAGTATAAACCCAGGAATAGCAAAAAAAACCAGGAAAAATAAACAATTGGGCAGAAAGCCAAATGATGTACCTGCACATACTGCGAAAACGGAAGCGATTAATGCAGCAGCCAGAGCAGTATATGATGTGCTGAAGATATATACACAGGTTTCAGGGAAGGACAGAGACAGAAAAAATAGCAATACAGGAAATAAGTGAGTTAACCACAATTGCGGGAAAATACGCTGGCAATAGTTTGCAATGGCAAAGCGAATGCAATTTCAAATGCAGATAACCTGGTAACAACAAAACAATTCATTCCATCAATATCAATAACACCCAATCCTGCAACTGATATTATTTTTATTAACGGCTTATCAAAAACCAGCACATCCACTATTTCGATTGTTGATTTGCAAGGCAAACTATTAAAAACAACCGGTTACGCATTCAGTTACATGCCAATTAAATATAAGTGCAATGGCAAAAGGAATTTATCTTTTACAAATTCAGGATGGAAATAATATAATTACACAAAAATTTATAAAGCAATAACTGCTTTTATAAATTTCCTCTCAATCCCTGCTCTCTTTCTATTGCTTCAAACAAGGCTTTAAAATTGCCTTTGCCAAAACTCTTTGCGCCTTTGCGCTGAATGATTTCAAAAAATAAAGTGGGTCTATCTTCAACAGGCTTAGTAAATATTTGAAGCAGATAACCTTCATCATCACGATCAACTAAAATACCCAATTCTTTTAAAGGCTCAAGATATTCATCGATCTTTCCAACACGATCGATCAAACCATTATAGTAAGTGGAAGGCACTTTTAAAAACTCCACTCCCCTGTTCTTTAAAATACTTACTGTTTCAATAATATTATCAGTAGACAGAGCAACATGCTGTACACCTTCACCATTATAAAAATCGAGATATTCTTCTACCTGCGATTTCTTCTTACCTTTAGCAGGCTCATTAATTGGAAATTTTACGTACCCATTTCCACTGCTCATCACCTTACTCATTAATGCAGAATATTCTGTTGAAATATCTTCATCATCAAATGATAAAATATTTCTGAAGCCCATTACATCTTCGTAAAACTTTACCCATTTGTTCATTTGGTTCCAGCCAACATTGCCTACACAATGATCAACATATTTTAAACCTGTCGATATAGGATTATATTCTGTTTTCCATTCAGCATAACCCGGCATAAAAGCGCCGTTATAATTTTTCCGTTCAATAAATAGATGAACTGTATCACCATAAATTTGAATGCCGCTTATTGCCACTTCACCATCTTCATCATGCAAAACTTCAGGCCGCATATAACTTATTGCACCGCGATTTGTTGTCTGATGCCATGCAAGGTATGCGTCATCAACCCGCAAAGCAAGAACCTTTATACCATCGCCATGCTTATTTATATGCTCAGCAATGGCATTATCTTTTTTTAGCGGAGTAGTGAGCACAAAAGTTAATTTGTGCTGGCGTATTGCATAACTTACTTTGTCTTTTACACCTGTTTCAGGGCCTGCATAAGCGAGACTCTGAAACCCAAAAGCAGTCTTATAAAAATGTGCAGCCTGTTTTGCATTGCCGACATAAAACTCAACATAATCTGTTCCCTGTAAAGGCAAAAAGTCTATTTGTTCAACAACATTCTTTTTTGAAGCAATCATTGTATCCATACATAAAAATTAGCGTTAGAAAATAAACACTAACAACTGTTAGCAATCACAAATATAGGTTGATATACGCTCAAACGTTTTGATTTAATTGTTAATAACAGTACTTATTTTTATAAACTAAAAATCTGACTGCATCATGAAATATTTCTTAATTGCTGTGTTTAGTGTACTCCTGTTTTCCTGCAATCAAACAACAACAAAAACAACTGATAAAAAGGCCGTGCTTGCTAAAGCATCACGCGAAGACAGGAACGGATGGATATATGTGCATCTTGAAGGATCGCCCGCAGACATCGGTTATCAGCACGGATATTTATTGGCGAATGATATTGATACTTCCATACAGGCGGTTTCGTATTATCTTACACATGAAACAAAACGTGACTGGAGTTTTTATAAACAGGCAGCAAAGAATTTTTTATGGGATAAATTGGACCGTGAATATAAAGATGAAATAAACGGAATTGTTGCTGGTCTCCATGATCAAAACAAAAATTACGACAGCCTTGATGTTACTGCTTACAATGCATTGGAAGAACTTGCATTTTATTATGTTCCTTTATTAGATAGCGCGAAAAACAAAGCGCCTGGAAACTGCAGTGCATTTATTGCAACAGGAAGTTATACTAAGGATGGAAAGATAGTGATAGGTCATAATAACTGGACTGAATATATCATCGGGCAGCACTGGAATGTTATTGCAGATATTGTTCCTGAACATGGTCATCACCTGATAATGGATTGCATGCCTGGCTTTATTCACAGCGGCGACGATTTTGTTATTAATGATGATGGCATCTTAATTACTGAAACAACCATTACACAATTCATAGGTTTTGATTCAACAGGCATTCCTGAATTTATGCGCGCAAGAAAAGCAGCGCAATATGGCAGCAGCATTGATGATGTGGTGAATATATTTTTGAAAGGCAATAACGGCGGTTATGCAAATGATTGGCTCATCGGTGATACTAAAACGAATGAAGTGGCAAAGTTTGAATTAGGATTGAAGAATTATCGTGTTTGGCGCAGTAAAGACACAGCGATCATCGGTTCTAATTTTGCCAGCGATCCTAAATTGATAAAAGAAGAAACAACATTTAATGTGAATGATTACTCTACTTCACCCAATGCCAGAAAATTAAGAATGTTTCAATTGGTGAACGTTGATATGAAGGGCAGGCTGGATGATTCAACAGGAAAGATAATCGAAGCAGATCATGTTGATGCCATTGCAGGTAAGAACGAAAACAACCGTTGCGTTATTTGCGGTCATATTGATGAAGATCCAAAAGGTTGTGCAGAATGGGACTGTGCACCTTACTACCCGATGGGCGCCGTTCAAAGCAAAGTAACCACAGCAGACCTTGCGAAAAACATGCAGTTCTGGGCACATATGGGTCATCCTTGCGGAGAAAATTTTATCGGCGCAGGTTTTTATAAACTGCATCCTGAATATGCATGGCAGTCAAAATATCTAAACAATATGTTGTCTTACCAGTGGACGTTGTTTAGCGCAAAGAAGTAGGTCCACTGATGTTTAAAACCCTGGTATCGGGTATATTTTTGGAGTTTAACGGTAAGTGTGAACTCCGGCTTACTTATAGCCAACCTATAGCTAATGCTGGGCCTGTTAAATCCTGTGATAAAGACATGCATACCTGTGGAAGATCAAATAAATAATGCATGCTTTACCCGCTTCGCAGTTATTATCACAAAGTCTCTGGCTTTATTAAATACATTCAATCAAAACGGCTGCTTCATTTCATTTACAGGAAAGTTTATAATTTTAATACTGAAAACATGGTGCAATATGAAATTGTTGCTGGGTTTTACTTTCCTTTTATTTACAACGTATTCTTTTGCTCAACGCAAAACAGCAAGCTTTTCTTCAATTGATGTAAGAGCAGAAGAGATTGATGCCAATTCACCTGATACTTTATCTTACCAGCTTACTTCGCCTTATTCAACGGACCTGGAAAAAGTGCGTTCTGTTTTTTACTGGATCGCAGATCATATTTCGTACAATACCATTCGCTACCAGCCGCAACCCGTTGCTTATAAAAATGATGGTTATGAATCAGCGCATGATGCAGATTCCGTTTTGCTTCCGCTGGATGAAAGAGTGGCCTGTCTTGTTTTAAAAAGAAGGTATGCGCTGTGCGATGGCTACGCCCGTTTGTTTAAAGCTTTGTGCGATTATGCAGGTATAAAAAGTGAAGTGATAACAGGTTATGCGCGCACCAATTTTAACAGCGGCGAATTTCATTGCAACCATAAATGGAATGCAGTGATGATTGACAGTAACTGGTATTTATTAGATGTAACCTGGGCAAGCGGATATTTAAATTTTTCAGGCACAAGCTTTATTAAAGATTATAATGATAATTATTTTTTAATGCCGCCAAAATATTTTATAGACGATCACTATCCTGATGATGTAAAATGGACGTTGTTAAATGATGCACCTTCCATTGCTGAGTTCAACCGTTCGCCTTTTAAGCAACCTGCATTCAATTACAGGATCGTTTCTTATTCGCCATCAAAAGGTGTTATTAATGCAACTGTTGGAGACACTATAAAAATATCGTTGGAAACAACTGATGATAAAAAAGATCTCAGTTTGCTTGATGTTGCTTCAATAGATTCTTTAAACATTGCCTTTGCAGATTCATCAGCAAAAGCTGATAAAAATTTTACCATAAAAAATAACCGCGTAACAGCACAATACATTGTAAACAATCAAAACGCGCAATGGCTGCAGGTAATTTATAATCGTGAAGTTGTGCTCCGCTATAAACTGAATATTAAAAAAGAACCTTTCCCTTATCCGCCTTTGATCATAAAAGATATTGCGGCTAATAATTAGACTTCTCAAAATAAATCTTACCAAATAATCTTCTTCAATTATTTTTAAGGCTTAATATTTCAATTAAACCAGCATGAAAAAATCAGGATTGTTTCTCATTGTAATTTTTATTTCATCCATCGCTTTCAGTCAAACAAAATCTTCGATTGCTATTATTCCTCAACCTGCAAAAGTTGAAGAAAAGCAGGGACATTTTATATTGCCTGAACACATAACTATTCAAACAATTGAAACAACTGAACTGAAACAAACGCTTACTGATCTTCAAAAAAATTTATCAATTGCAACTGGTTATAAAGTTTCTGTATCAGACAATGCTCCTGCAGCAACCATTAAATTAATCCTGAATAAAAAAGCAGATACAACACTTGGTAATGAAGGTTATACGTTATCTGTTACTACTGAAAATATTGCTATAAAAGCAAACAAACCTGCAGGCATTTTTTATGGCGTTCAAACATTGATGCAATTGTTTCCGCCTGAAATTGAAGACAGCATTTTAGTAAAAAATGCTGAGTGGAAACTGCCTTGTGTTGAAATAACAGACTATCCTCGCTTTGTATGGAGAGGTTTGATGCTTGATGTAGCGCGTCATTTCTTTACCAGGCAGGAAGTGATGACATACATAGATCAAATGTCGAAATACAAATTCAATTTGTTGCATATGCATCTTGCTGATGATGAAGGCTGGCGTGTTGAAATAAAAGCATTACCAAAACTCACACAGGTTGGTGCGTGGAGTGTATATCGTATTGGCCGTTTTGGAAGTTTCCCTCCTCCCGCGCCAAACGAGCCTCGCACTTACGGCGGCTTTTACACGCAGGATGATATAAAAGAAATTGTGCAATACGCTAAGGATCGTTTCATAAATATTTTACCTGAGATTGATGTGCCTGGTCATAGCCTTGCTGCTATTGCATCTTATCCTGAGCTATCCTGTTCCAACGGCGTTAAAAATATTGGTGTTGCTTCAGGTGAAGAAATAAAAGACTGGGATACGCATACTGCTTTGTATGATGATAATCTTTGTCCGGCAAATGAAAACGTGTATGATTTCCTGGATAAAGTGATGACAGAAATTGCACAGCTTTTTCCCTTTGAATATGTACATGTTGGCGGCGATGAAACTTTTAAAACTTTCTGGAAAAGCAGCGATGCTGTTACTGCTTTAATGCAAAAAGAAAATTTAAAAACATATGAAGAAGTGCAAAGCTATTTTGAAAAACGACTTGAAAAAATTGTTGAATCAAAAGGAAAAAAATTCATGGGCTGGGATGAGATTCTTGAAGGCGGAATAGGGCCGAATGCTGCTGTAATGAGTTGGCGCGGATCGCAAGATGGAGTTGTTAGTTCTTCTGCCGATGCAAATGCAAATGGCGGCGTTGTTGCTGCAAAAATGGGTCACTATGTTGTGATGAGTCCAACGGAATTTGTATACCTTGATTATATGCAAAGCGACCGAACGATGGAGCCTTTGATCTATGCTTCATTGCGTTTGAACAAAGTATATAGTTTCGATCCGATGCCTGCTGTTTTAATGCCTGATCAACAAAAATTTGTTTTGGGTGCGCAGGGAAATTTATGGACGGAACAAGTATACAATCTTCGCCAGGCAGAATACATGACATGGCCAAGAGCTTTTGCCATTGCAGAAGATACATGGTCACAGCCGGCAAATAAAAACTGGGATGATTTTATAAGAAGAGTAGAGGCGCAATTTAAAAGATATGATGTAGAAGAAGTAAAATATGCGCCAAGCATGTACGATCCTGATTTTATTCCGTCATATACAACAGACAGCACTTTAAAAATAGAATTGACAACGGAAGTAAATGGTCTCGATATTCATTACAGTTTTGATAATACTTATCCTGATAAATTTTATCCAACCTATACGCAGCCATTGATCGTTCCCAACTATGCAACACAAATAAAAGTGATCACTTACCGCGATGGCAAACCCATCGGCAGAATGATATCAATGCAATTGGATGAGTTAAAAAGCAGGTTGAGGAAATGACAATGAGTAAATGCCGGTCAGTATCGGACATTACGTTCAAGCGGTTGTGTTTTACTCCTTCCATTTTAAACTTCTATAACTAACAGACCTTTCTTGCCGTCATTCCACCTCCGTGCGTATCTTTCAATTAGGTTTTGTTTATATTAAAGAAGGAAAAAGAAATTTTAAACGAACCTGCAGTAAATTAATTGGTGAATAGTTTTTATGGAATGAAAGAAAATTTTCATCTCATTCATAAAACTATGGCAGACGTTTTACAAAAAGAACATAGGCAAAAAGCAGGTGTTCGCAAATCGAAAAAAGCATCCCTGAGTGTTGACCTTACACCAATGGTTGATCTTGGTTTTTTACTCATTTCATTCTTTGTATTCACAACAACCATCTCTCAACCCAAAGCAATGAAACTTGTTATGCCTGATGATAACGATACAACGAACCATTCATTGGCAGCAGAAGGCAAAACGCTCAATTTAATACTCGATGCAAACAATAAAGTGTATGCATATAATGGCTTCGACATAAACGACATTAAAGAGCTTGGCAGCGACGGCAAATCAATTCGCGCAGTAATTATTCAAAAGAAAAATGAAGTAAGAAATAAATATGGCAGTGACAGTGAAATGATCGTTCTGATTAAGCCAACAGATAAATCAACTTATGCAAATGTTGTAAACGCTTTGGATGAAATGATTATCTGTGATGTAAAAAATTATGTGCTGATGGATGCTGATACGCGTGAAGTGAATGCAATAAGATAGCAGGTGTTTCCATAAAAAGAAAGCAACGCTGTAAAAACGCGTTGCTTTCTTTTTATAATTGTTTATGAGAGATTAATGATTGGTACCGTCTTGTGGTGGCATCATTGGATTGCCGGCACTTTTGGGAGCATTTTGTACATCAAGCACTTCAATATCAAAAATCAGGTTTGAAAATGCCGGAAGATCGGGCCCTGCAGCCTGCGGACCATAACCTAACATAGCCGGGATAAGAATTTTTCCTTTACCGCCTTTGCCAAAATAAGGCAGTCCTTCGCTGAAACCCTGGATGGCAGACCTTGCTGAACCAACCGGTATTTGTATAGGATCAATATGCCCTTTGGTTGTATCCATATTAGTGTCAAACACTTTGCCCGTAGTTTCAAGATAGCCGCGATATTTAAGTGTTGCAATTCTGCCCGAATCAGCTTTCATCGAAGTATCGCCTGCATTATCAATAACAACGTAAGCGCCATTTTTCGTTTTAATTCCCTTGAGATTATTTTTAGCCATATAACCTTCAAGCGATTTTTGTTCTTTTACTTTTTCCAAATCCATAGCGCTATCATAATCTGCGATCATAGATTTTTCATCTTTAAATATCTTCAGCAGTTTAAGCTTTACATTTAACACCTGGCCCTTTTTAAAGATTGGGGAATAATCAGGTATTATACCCATGTTTTTTAAAGAGTCAATATTCATGCTTACTACAGCGCTGTCGCCTACACTCATTTGCGGCACTATCTCCCAAAAAGAGTATTTAACACGTTTACCTGTGTCAAGATTACTGTAGGCAGGAATGCTGTTATAAGTGCTTTGCAAAACCGAATCCCTGTCTGCAAGCCTGTATTCAAGGTTAAACTTCACGAATTCTCCAACTTTTGGTTTTTCTCCTCCGCTTCCGTGAAAAATCTTATAAGTAAGTCCGGAAGGAGTTTTGTCATAATTCATGTTACATGCAACTAAGCATATTGCAAATAACAGCGCGATTGTTGTTTTCATTTTTTTGTTTTTGTTTTATACACATTGCTCATAAGCAATGAAAAATTTTAAATTAATTGGTCTTCATATTGTTTAATAACCTCTTTAAACCTGATAGCATTTTCTTCAAGTGATGCTGAGCTTCTGCCGCCGGCAGCATTCTTATGGCCACCCCCTTCAAAATATAAACGCGCCATTTCATTCACATCAAAATCGCCTTTGCTTCTAAAACTCCATTTGCGTTCTTCATTTCTGTCAATTAATAAAGCGCCTAACTTAATGCCTTCCATCATCAGCAGATAATTTACCAATCCTTCTGTATCGCCGGTTTGTATATCATATTTAATAATGTCGCGTTTAGGTATAACCATCAATGCGGTATTATATTCATAGATAAGTTCAAGCCTGTGCAATAAAGCATTTCCCAAAAACCGAAGCTTGTTCTCTAAAAAATTATCGTATATATTTTCATGAATGATACTGTGTTGTAAGCCAAGTTCTTTCAGATGCGCTACTGCCTTATGGGTATCTGCTTTTACGATGGGAAACCGGAAAGACCCTGTATCAGTCATAATGCCTGTATAAATGCAGGTTGCCATGACAAGATTAAGCCTATCGGCAAATGGAGATCTTACGATAAAATCATACACTATTTCGCAGGTTGAACTTTTCAATATATCACTCACTCCGTAATCAAAATGCTCTTCCATTGGTTGTTCGTGATGGTCAAGTAAAACCTTCACACATTTAACACCCAATAGCAAAGTCTCCATCTTTTTTGTACGGTGCATGCTGTTAAAATCTAAACAAAACAACATATCAGCGCTGTTAACCAGTTGATTACAATTCTGTGTATGGAATTCGTAATCCAGCACATCCTCACAGCCTGGCATCCAGTCTAAAAATTTTGCCCAGTTTGTTGGCGAAATCACCGCTACAGTATTACCGATGCTTTTTAGAAAATGGTATAACCCCAGCGCAGAGCCCATTGCATCTCCATCAGGTTTTTGATGCATGGTAATAACAATATTTCTCGGATTCTCCAATAAAGGATATAACTGCTTAGCAGGCTTCATACAAAGGCGGCAAAATTGCAGGTTTAAAAGCACACATTCAAATGAATTTTTGTTTTAGCAACTATCTATAACATTTTAGTAGTATTTAAGAACGCATAAAACTTAATTTTGCGGCCAATTTTGAAAATATGAGTAACATAACATTTACCATGATTAAACCCGATGCAACGGGAAAATCATATACAGGAGCAATTATTGACCGTTTTCTGAAGGCTGGATTTTCTATTAAGGCAATGAAATGGACAAAGCTGACAAAGGAAGAAGCGGGTGCTTTTTATGCTGTACACAAAGAAAGACCTTTTTATGCAGAACTAGTTGAGTTCATGAGTAGTGGACCTATAATTGCTGCAGTTCTTGAAAAAGAAAATGCGGTAGCTGATTTCCGAAAGCTGATTGGCGCAACCAATCCTGCACAGGCTGAAGAAGGAACTATACGTAAAGATTTCGCAGCATCAGTTGGTGAAAATGCAGTGCATGGAAGCGACAGCGACGAAAATGCTGTTATTGAAAGTAACTTCTTTTTTTCTCAATTGGAAAGATTTTAAGAAAAAAAATTTGAGGTCACGAATTATATATTACTTTCGTCCTTTAAGGGTTTAGGGTTGAAAAAAGGGGCGACGATTCCTCGTCAGCCCCAATTTTATTTTAGAACGTTATACAAACTTCCTCCTTTATTAAAAATTCTTTCGATCTTTTTCCCTGTGGTTGCATCTTTTTCCAGCACCGGTGCATGATGTGGTTTAATGCGGGCATCCAGGATAACCGCATCACAACTCCAATGTTTATAGTCATAAAAGCTATTCACTCCATATATATCATAAGCCGGATTGCAGCGTGTAAAAGTTGCCCATAAAAAATTATTCAGCGTTTTACCAATAAAACCGGCATCATCGCATACAACAATAAAAGGGCAATCATTAAGGTTTACGTTCTTTAATTGTTCCGATAACTGCTGCATTTCACGTGCAGCATTTGTATAGTTGCTGAATCTGTTTATCTGTAAACAAATTATTCCTGGCAGGGCAACACCTGCATTTTCAAAATAAGTAAGCCCGGAAAAATCCTGTAGTACTTCTGTACATAATTCCCTCATTTCATCGCCATAAGCAGCAAATACAACTTTACTTCCTTTATTCAAACCTGTGCCCGAATAATCAAGTGTATCAATAGTTGTGTTCGTATAAAAATGGATATCTCTTTTAAGATCTATACGCTTTAATACATAATTAAAGAATGCAGGAATATTTTGTGGTGAAAGTTTCCGCTCATCGTCAGCCGTTATAAATAAAAATTTTGCAAGGCTTAACTGCCCGGTGCCCAAAATGTGATTGGCGATGGTAAGTATTTCTGCCGGTTGCTTTGTCTTATTATAAGGCGTATAACGTTCACCCGCCGTTGCCAGCAATAAAGGATGCACTCCTGCAGCATCAACAGCATTCAATTGCTGCAAACCGGGAATTTCTTTTGTAATTACATTCCCAGTTAATTCATGTATCAAATTTCCAAACGATGTATCTTCCTGTGGCGGCCTGCCTACCACTGTAAATGGCCAGATAGCATTCTTCTTAGCATACACTTTATGCACATGCATCAAAGGAAAATCATGCATTAAGCTATAATAGCCAAGATGATCACCGAACGGACCTTCAGGTTTAATTTCACCTGGAAAAACTTCTCCTGTAATTACAAAATCCGCATCTCCGCTTATGCAAAATCCATCGTTATAAAAATACCTGAACCTTCTTCCACCCAATAATCCTGCAAACATCAGTTCACTCATGCCTTCCGGTAAAGGCATAACAGCGGCTAATGTATGAGAAGGTGGTCCGCCAACAAATACACTTACTTTTAAAGGCATCCCTTTTTCATTCGCTGATGTTTGATGTACACCAATGCCACGATGAATTTGATAATGCAACCCTGCTTCATCATTCACAACATAA